>NZ_VRUZ01000030.1:0-43830 GCF_008039485.1 Methylobacterium sp. WL69
GGGCTTCTCAGGGCCGGGGCGCGGCTCCGGCCGAGACTCCCGTCGAGGCGCCGGCCGCGCCCCGGCCCTGAGAAGCCCCGGCGGGGTGCCCGGCCCGCCATCCGCACCAACCACGGCCGCCGGCACCCGCCCGGCGGCCGTTTCGTTTCGGGGGGAGGGCGCCGGGGCGATCCGTGCTACGGGCCTGCGGTCCCCCGATGCCGCCGCCATGGCCGCACGGCGGGATTCGCGTCGCGCCGCCTTGCCTTGGCGGTACGAATCCTGATAAGGCAACCGCCTTTCCGCGATGCGTCCGCACACATCGCCGAGGCTGCCGTTCGAGGTGCCTCGTTCCCGAGACCCCATGGACAGGCGGCGGGCTTCAAAGTCCGGCCGACGTGAGACCGATGAAGATTCGCAACTCCCTCAAGTCGCTGCGTGGCCGTCACCGCGACAACCAGATCGTGCGCCGCAAGGGCCGGGTCTACATCATCAACAAGACCCAGAAGCGCTTCAAGGCGCGCCAGGGCTGAGGCCCGTCCGCCCGCCTCCAGGCGGGCGCGGCAAGCCGGCAGGTTGACGGCACCGGGCGGGGCGAGGAAGCTCCCCCCATGCCCAGTCAGATCCCGCCTCGGACGTTTCTCAAAGCCGCGCTCGTCGCGGCTTTTTGCGTGGGCGGCGCCCCCCTGTGCCTCGCCCAACCGGCTCCCGAGTCGACCGCGAGGCAACCCGAAAAGCCCCGGACCGCCGTCAGCCTGGACGACCTCTACGCCCGCCTCAAGGCGGCGGAGGACGATGCCGAGGCCAAGGGGGTCGCCCGCCTCATCGAGCAGCGCCTCGGGCGCTCGGGCAGCGCCACGGCGGACCTGCTCACGGAGCGGGCGCGCCAGGCCATGAGCGGCCAGGATTTTCCCCTCGCCGTCGAGCTGCTCGACCGGGCCACCACCCTGGAGCCGGGCTGGTCCGAGGGCTGGAACCGCCGGGCCACGGTGTTCTGGCTGCTCAAGGACCACGCCGGCGCCATCACCGACCTCAAGCGCACCCTGGTGATCGAGCCCCGGCACTACGAGGCCTGGGCGGCGCTGGGGCGGATCTACCTGTCCATGGACGAGAAGGCCCGGGCCCTGGAAGCCTTCCGGCGGGCCGCCGCCCTGTATCCGCGCATGGACAAGCTGCAGGGTGCCATCGACCGCCTCGCCCCCGACGTCGACGGGCGGGACCTGTAGGCCCCATGCTGCTTCTCAAGGTGTTCGCGGGGCTGCTCGGCCTCGTCGCGGTGGTGCTGGGTGCCGGCGCCCTGGCGACCCTGCTCATCACCCTGCGGATCGAGGCGCGCCACCCGCCGCAGGGGCCGTTCGTGCCGGTGCCGGGCGGGCGCCTCGCCAGCCTCGAGGCGGGTCCGAATCCCTCCGCGCGCGGCACGGTGGTGCTCCTGCACGGCGCTTCGGCCAACGCCTCCGACCCCATGGAGGGCATCGGCCGGCGCCTCGCGGCGGACGGCTTTCGGGTGATCGCCTTCGACCGGCCCGGTTCGGGCTGGAGCGACCGCCTCGGCGGCCGCGACATGGCCCCGCCGGCCGCGCAAGGGCATGCCATCGCGCAGGCCCTGGAACGGATGAAGGTCAGCCCGGCCATCGTGCTCGGCCATTCCTGGTCGGGGGCGCTCGCCACGGCCATCGCCCTCGACCACCCCGAGCGGGTCGCCGGCCTCGTCCTCGCCGCCCCCGTGGCGATGCCGTATCCGCAGGCCGGAACGGTACCGTGGACCTATCGCTTGGCCCTGTGGCCGCCGGCGACCTGGCTCCTCAGCCAGACCCTCGCGACCCCCGTGGGGCTGTACTACCTGCCGCGGGTCGGCGGCGCGGTGTTCCGCCCGCAGGAGGCGCCGGCGGACTACCTCGACCGCAGCCGCGCCGCCCTGGTGCTGCGCCCCGGCTCGATCCGGGCGAACCTCCACGACCTCGCCGGCCTGCCCGGCGCCCTCGCCGTCCAGGCGCCGCGCTACGCCACCCTCAGGGTGCCGACGGTGGTGATCTCCGGCGACGCCGACGGAGCCGTGCCCGCCGGCCGGCAGGCGGTGCCGCTGGCCGCCGCGATCCCAAACGCCCGCCTCGTCCTGCTGCCGGGCATCGGCCACATGCTCCAGTACGTCGCCGTCGACGCCCTGGCGGACGAAGTCGCGCGCCTGGCCGACCGGATCGCCGCGGAACGGGGCCCGGTCGCGCCTTGAGTCTCGGGCCAGACCCCGATGAGGTCTGGCCGCGCAACCGCACGGCGGCAATTATCCGCCGAACCTGACGAAGCCCGGCCAGGGGCTGGGATTCGTGAGAACCGCTCTCACGCCTTGGCGGCGTGCTCGCGGGTGACGAAGGCGATGCGGACGAGGTTTGTGGCGCCCGGCGTCCCGAACGGCACGCCGGCGACCACGATCACCCGGTCGCCGATCTCGGCGAAGCGCTCGCGCACGGCGAACTTCGCCGCCCGGAACGCCATGTCGTCGACGTCGCTGGCGTCGTTGGTGACGATGGGGTGGGTGCCCCAGCACAGGGCCAGGCGCCGGGCGGTCTCGCGCTTAGGGGTCAGCGCGATGATCGTGGCGTTGGGCCGCGAGCGGGCGAGGCGCAGGGCGGTGGAGCCCGAATGGGTCCAGGCCATGATCGCCGTGAGCTTCAGGGCATCCACCATCTGGTGAGCCGCCGCCGCGATGGCGTCGGACGCCGTGGCGTCGGGCTCGGAGCGCTGGGCCGTGAGGATGGTCCAGTACAGGGCGTCGCGCTCGACCTGCTCGGCGATGCGGCTCATCATGGTGATGGCCTCGATGGGGAAGGCGCCCGACGCGCTCTCGGCCGAGAGCATCACGGCGTCGGCTCCCTCGTAGACGGCGGTGGCGACGTCCGAGACCTCGGCGCGGGTCGGCACCGGCGCGGTGATCATCGATTCGAGCATCTGGGTCGCCACCACCACGGGCTTGCCCATGCGGCGCGAGCTGCGGGTGATGCGCTTCTGCACGCCGGGCACCTGCTCCAGGGGCATCTCGACGCCGAGGTCGCCGCGCGCCACCATGATGCCGTCGGAGATCTCGATGATCTCGTCGAGGCGGGTCAGGGCCTGCGGCTTCTCGATCTTGGCCATGACCAGGGCGCGGCCGGCGGCCACCTTCTTGACCTCGGCGACATCCTCGGGCCGCTGCACGAAGGAGACGGCGATCCAGTCGGCGCCGGCGTTGAGCCCGGCCTCGAGGTCGCCCCGGTCCTTCTCCGTCATGGCGGCGACGGGAATCACAGTGTCGGGGAGCGAGACGCCCTTGCGGTTGGAAATGCGGCCGCCGATGACGACGCGCGTCACGGCGCGGCCCTCGGACACCTCCGTCACGACGAGGCGCAGCTTGCCGTCGTCGATGATGACGACGTGGCCGGGCTCGAGGGCCGAGAGGATCTCGGGGTGGGGCAGGAACACGCGGGTCACGTCACCGGGCGTCGGATCGCTGTCGAGGACGAAGGCGGCGCCGTTCTCCAGGATCGCGGCCCCCTCGGCGAAGGCGGCGACCCGGAGCTTCGGCCCCTGGAGATCGACCAGCACGGCGATGGGCCGGCGCAGCTCGCGCTCGATGGTGCGGATGACCTCGATCTTCTCGGGCAGCTTTTCGCGGGGGAGGTGGCTCATGTTCAGGCGGAACACGTCGGCGCCGGCGCGAAACAGCTTCTCGATCATCTCCGGGGTATCGGAGGCGGGCCCCAGGGTCGCGATGATCTTCGTACGGCGTGAGCGTTTCAAAACCGGCCTCCATCCCAAGCACTTCGGCGCCCCGCCGGCTCGCGGATGGCCGGACGTTAAGCGAGCGGCCACAAGCACCCCTATGGCGGCCCCGTCAAGGAGCGCGCCCGGCCTGGATAAATCGGCCCCGTGACGGGCGCATGGCGCGGGGGTGCGAAGACGGCTGCGAAAGGGCCGCGGCGGATGCCCCATAGGGCTGCTTGACCCCCATGCGGCGATCCCGCACCTTCTTAGGAACGATTCAAGAATACAGCATTCAGGAAGCGCCCATGACCGAAGTATCCAAGGTCGAAGCGTCCAAGGCCGAAGCCTCCAAGGCCCGGCCGGTGTCCCTCGACGTCAACGGGCGCGCCGTGCGCGTCGGCCTCGACGATCCCGACACGCCCCTGCTCTACGTCCTGCGCGACGATCTCGGCCTGCACGGGCCGCGCTTCGGCTGCGGCCTGGGGCAGTGCGGCTCCTGCACCGTCCACATCGACGGCGCCGCCGTGCGCTCCTGCATCACGCCGGTCTCCAGCCTGAAGGCGGGGCAGAAGATCGTCACCCTCGAGGGCCTCGGCACGGAAGAGGCACCCCATCCCCTGCAGACCGCCTTCATCGCCGAGCAGGCGGCCCAGTGCGGCTACTGCATCAACGGCATGATCATGCAGTCGGCCGCCTTCCTCACCGAGAGCCCCAAGCCCGACGAGGCCGCGATCCGCCAGGCCCTCGCGAACAACCTGTGCCGCTGCGGCACCCATGCCCGGATCGTGCGCGCCGTGCAGCGCGCCGCGTCCGCCCTGTGATCCGGGAGGTTTTGGCCATGTCCAGCATGATCTCCGACACACCCGCCCTCTCGCGCCGCGCCCTGCTCGGCGGCGCCGGCGCCCTGGTGGTGGGGTTCTCCCTCCGTCCGGCGGCCGCCCAGGCCCCGGCGGCCCCCGCCGCCACGCCCGCCGGCCTGCCGACGGCGGGCCTGACGAAACCCGTCAACGTCGACGAAGTCGATGCCTACCTCACCATCGGGGCGGACGGCCGCGTCACCGTCTATTCCGGCAAGGTCGATCTCGGCACCGGCGTGCGCACGGCCCTGACCCAGATGGCGGCGGAGGAACTCGATCTGCCGCTCGCCGCCGTGACGCTGATCCAGGGCGACACCGGCCTCACCCCCGACCAGGGGCCGACCTACGGCAGCCTGTCGATCCAGAACGGCGGCGCGCAGATCCGGCAGGCGGCGGCCACGGCCCGCAAGGCCCTGCTCGGCATGGCTGCCGAGCGCTTCGGCGTCGCGCCCGAGACCCTGCGCCTCGCGGACGGGTCCGTGGTCGGCGCGGACAACGATCAAAAGATCGCCTTCGCCGAGCTCATCGGCGACCGGCTTTTCGACCTCAAGGTCGACAAGGCGGCCAAGCCGAAGGACCCGGCGCTCTACACCCTGGTCGGCCGCTCGGTGGCGCGCCTCGACATTCCCGCCAAGATCTTCGGCACCTTCACCTACATGCAGGACGTGCGGGTGCCCGGCATGGTCCACGGCCGGGTGGTGCGCCCGCCGGCCCTCGGCGCCACCCTGGAATCCGTGGACGACAGCCGGGCCCTGGCCCTGCCGGGGGTGATCCGGGTGGTCCGCGAGGGCAACTTCCTCGGCGTCATCGCCAAGACCGAATGGGGCGCCATCCGCGCCGCCGACGCCCTCGAGGCGCGCTGGTCGGCGGGCACCGGCCTGCCCGAGCAGGCCAAGCTCTGGGATCACGTCCGCGCCACGCGGGTGACCAAGGAGGATGTCACCAGCAACGTCGGGGCGGCGGACGCGACCCTGGCGAAGACCGCCCGCACCCTGTCGGCGACCTACGATTTCGCCATCCACACCCACGGCTCCATCGGGCCGTCCTGCGCCATCGCGGAGATCAAGGACGGGGCGCTCACCTGCTGGACCGCCTCGCAGATGACCCACGCCCTGCGCCGGCAGCTCGCCGCCATGACGGCGATCCCGACGGACAAGGTGCGCTGCCTCTACGTCGAGGGCTCCGGCTGCTACGGCCGCAACGGCCACGAGGACGCCGCCGCCGACGCCACCCTGCTGGCCCGCGCCGTCGGCCGCCCCGTGCGGGTGCAATGGTCGCGGGCCGACGAGCACGGCTGGGACCCCAAGGGGCCGCCCACCCTCATCGACCTCAAGGCCGGCCTCGACGCCGACGGCAAGGTCCTCGCCTGGACCTCGCAGTTCCTCATCCCCGAGGGGTCGGCCGGCAACGTCCCCCTGGTGGCGGCCGACCTCGCCGGCCTGCCGCACGAGACCACGATGTCGCCGGGCAACATCATCCACAACTCGGCGATCCCCTACACGCTCCCCAACGTCCGCACGGTGTGCCGGCGGCTCGCCGACACGCCGTTCCGCCCGTCCTGGATCCGGACGCCGGGCCGGATGCAGAACACCTTCGCCAACGAGGCGTTCTTCGACGAATGCGCCGCCGCCGCCGGCCGGGACCCGGCCGAGGCGCGCCTCGCCGTCCTCGACGACCCGCGCGGCGCCGAGGTTCTGCGCCGGGTGATGACCCTGGCCAAATGGGAGGCGCGTCCCTCGCCGAAGGCCGACAGCCAGGGCGACGTGGTGCGCGGGCGCGGCATCTCCTACGTCCGCTACGAGCTCTACCGGACCTACGTGGCGGGCGTCGCCGAAGTCGAGGTGGACCGCAGGTCCGGCGCGATCCGGGTGGCGCGATTCTTCGTGGTCCAGGATTGCGGCCAGATCATCAACCCGGACGGGGTGCGCAACCAGCTCGAGGGCAACATCCTCCAGACCGTGAGCCGGACCCTGAAGGAGGAGGTGACCTTCGACCGGGCGCAGGTGACGAGCCTCGACTGGGCGACCTACCCGATCCTCACCTTCCCCGAGGCGCCCGAGATCGTCATGGAGCTCATCGACCGGCCCGGCGAAAAACCCTGGGGCGCGGGCGAGCCCTCGGCGGCCATCGTGTCGAGCGCCATCTCCAACGCGGTGTTCGACGCCACGGGCGCGCGCCTGCGCTCGGTGCCGTTCACGCCCGCGAAGGTGCAGGCGTCCTTGAGCGCCACCTGAGGCACTGGGCAGGGCGGGATGGCGACATGTGCACCATCCCGCCATCGCCAGACCTACGGCACGCCCGCCGGCTGGTTCGGATCGGTGAGCTGGATCGTCCAGCTCTTCTGCTCGCCGGTGTCGACCTCGTAGAAGCCGTTGCGGTCGTAGCCGCGGGCGAGGCAGTCCTCGACGCCCCGGATGGTGAATTCCCGGTCCCTGGTGCACATGAGCGAGCGCCCGGACCACTCGCCGCCGCGCGTGTAGTCCACGGCGAACACGTAGTAGAACCGCGCCGCCAGCGTCCCCTTCAGCAGGGTCTCGCAGCCCTTCGGCGCCACGTCCCACCACCCCTCCGTCACCCAGCCCTGCGTGTCGCGGTAGCCGAGGGCGATACCGACCTTGCTGGTGGTGAGGTTGCACATGCGCAGGTCGGCATGGGCGGGGGCGGCGGTCATGCAGAGAACGCCGAGCACGGCCGCCAAGACCCTCCCCCCCCTGCGGGGGAGAGGGTTCGCGCAGCAGCGGTGAAGCATCCCCTTACCCAACAAGGATGACTCGGCAATCGTTGACGTTGGTGCGGGTCGGGCCCGGCTGGACGAGGTCGCCGAGGGTGTCGAAGAACCGGGTCGAATCGTTGTCGGCGAGCATCGCCGCCGGGTCGAGGCCGGCGGCGCGGGCGCGCGTCAGGGTGGTGGGATCGACGAGGCCGCCGGCGGGGTCCGTAGCCTCGCCGCGCCCGCCATCGGTGCCGTCGGTGTCGGCGGCGATGCCGAGGATGCCGGGCGCGCCATCCAGCGCGATCGCCAGCGCCAGGGCGTATTCCTGATTAGGACCGCCATGGCCCTCGCCCACGATGGTGACGGTGAGCTCGCCCCCTGAGATGAGCGCGACCTTGGCGCCGCGGGCCTGGTGCTCGAGGGCGAGTTTGGCGTGCTCGGCCGCGACCGCCCGGGCCTCGCCCTCGACGTCGGGGCCGAGCATCACCGGCTCGTAGCCGGCGCGGCGCGCGGCTTCGGCCGCCGCCTCCAGGGCGTCGATGGGCCGGGCGATGATGCGGTACTCGGCCCGGGCGAAGGCGGGGTCGCCCGCCTTCGGGGTCTCGTTGATGGGATCGTTGAGGAGCGCTTTCGCCGTCTCCGGCAGGGGGATGCCGCGCCGCTCGCAGATGGCGCGGGCCTCGGCGAGCGTCGAGGGGTCGGGCACGGTGGGGCCGGAGGCGATGACCGCCGGATCGTCGAACGGTACGTCCGAGATGGCGAGGGTCAGGATCGAGCGGGCGTTGCGCGCCATCATGGCGAGGCGCCCGCCCTTGATCCGCGACAGGTGCTTGCGCACGCAGTTGATCTCGTTGATGGGCGCGCCCGAGCGCAGGAGCGCCTTGGTGATGGACTGCTTCTCCGTGAGCGTCAGGTCGCCGGCGGGCGCGATCCAGTTGGCCGAGCCGCCGCCCGAGAGCAGCACCAGCACGTCATCGTCGGGGCCTGCGTCGGCGGCGATCTTCAGGGCGTCGGCGGTCGCGTCGATGCCGGCCTGATCCGGCACCGGATGCCCGGCCTCGACCATGCGGATCATCGGCGCCTCCTCGCCGTAGCCGTGGCGGGCCACCGCCAGGCCGACGATGCGGCTCGCATCGACGCCGTGCTCCTCCCGGTAGAACCGGCTCGCCACCGCCGCCATGGAGCCGCCGGCCTTGCCCGCGCCGAGGATGATGAGCCGGCCGGGGCCGGGGGCCGGCAGGTGCGGCACGAGGCAGCGCGCCGGATGGGCAGCGGCGATGGCCTCGTCGAGGATGCCGAGGAGGAGGGTGCGGGCGGCGTCGTGGTCGGAGGAGGGCGCGGTCATGGCGTGTCCGTGTATCGCGGTAAGGTCGAGGAAGGCCGCCCGGCGTTGCCCCGCCGGATCGTTGTTTCGCGGGACGGATTCATGCGGGCCGGATTGTTGCCGTGCCCGCGCTTGTCCGCGATACGTGCTGTGCCCGACGCCCGCCGTCGCGGCAAGCTGTGCGACCGCGCGGCCGGATGTTTGCACCCGCCTGCCCGAGCCTTCAGGACCCCGCCGCCCATGCTGCCACCCCATCCCGTCGAGACCATCCCGGGCGATCCGGCCCGGGGCCTGCTGCTGATCTGCGACCACGCCTCGAACCACGTGCCCGACGACCTCGACCGCCTCGGGGTGCCGGATCACGAGTACGCCCGCCACATCGCCTACGACATCGGCGCGGCGGCCGTGACCCGGCACCTCGCCGCGCAGTTGGGCGTGCCCGCGATCCTGACCCGGTTCTCACGCCTCATCATCGACCCCAACCGGGGCCGGGCCGACCCGACCCTGGTGATGCGCCTCTCCGACGGCGCCATCGTGCCGGGCAACGCCCGCATCGACGAGGCGGGCAAGCAGGAGCGCATCCGCCGGTTCTACCAACCGTTCGACGCCGCCATCGACGCACACGTGGCGACGGCGGAAGCCACAGGCGTGCCGCCGGCGATCCTCACCCTGCACAGCTTCACGCCGTACTGGCGCACGGTGCCGCGCCCCTGGCACGTCGGCATCCTGTGGGACGGCGACGACCGCCTGAGCGCGCCCCTCATCGCGGGCCTGCGCGCCGACCCCGCCGGCCTCACGGTGGGCGACAACGAGCCCTATGGCGGTGGCCTACCCGGCGACACCATCGACCGGCACGCCCTGGCCCGCGGCCTGCGCAACGCCCTGGTGGAGATCCGCCAGGACCTCATCGCCGACGAGCCCGGCCAAGTCGAATGGGCGACGCGCTTCGCCAAGCTCCTGCGCCCGCTCCTGCCTTGACCCGACGCACACGCGAAAACGGCGGGGCTTTCGCCCCGCCGTCCGGCCGATCCTGGTGGACGCTTCGGGCTTAGCGCGTGCCGCCCGAGGTCCGGCCGTACTGCCAGACCGGGAAGCTGTTCTGCTCGGCGTTGCCCTCCTTGGCGGAGACATCGTCCCGGCGCGGGGCGATGGAGCCGGTGGTGAGCTCGTCGTCGAGGGCGCGGTCGGTGGCGTAGCCAGGCGCCGCATGGGCCAGGACACCCGCGGGTGCGGTGTAGCTCTGCGCGAGAACCGGCGAAGCAACGGCGCTCAGGCTCAAGATGGCGGCGGCGGCGACGGAAGCAAGACGGATATTCATGACGTTGGGCCTTTCAGTATCGCGGTCTCCGTCGGAAAGGCGGTGGGCCGTGAGTTCTTGTGTAGCGCTGATGTAGGACCGCCCCGGACCGGACGTCGTGCGGTTTGGCACTCGAGTGGAAGCGGAGGCCACGAATCCGATTTGCCCGCCCCGTCCTTGACGGCGCGGGCCTCGATACGGCCTGTCACAGGGGAGCCGCGCATCACACCGAAGCCCCGCACGACACCGAGGACATCACCATGACCGAGCCCAGCACGCCCGAAATCGACGCCGCCACCCGCACGGAGCTCGAAGCCGCCGTGTTCCGCCGCCTCGTCGCCCACCTCCAGGGGCGCACGGACGTGCAGAACATCGACCTGATGAACATGGCCGGGTTCTGCCGCAACTGCCTGTCGAACTGGCTCAAGGACGCCGCCGACGCGAAGGGCCTGCCGCTCACCAAGGATGCGAGCCGCGAGGCCGTCTACGGCATGCCCTACGCCGACTGGAAGCGCCTGCACCAGCCCGACGCGACGCCGGAGCAGCAGGCGGCCTTCGCCAAAGCGGCGGCGGACCCGCACTGAACTCGGGCCCGGGGGGCCGGCGAAAGCCCGTTCAGGAACAAAAGCTTAGCCCTTCGGACCGGCCCCGGCCGGGGGCCGTAACAACCCGGTAAGCTTGAACGCTTAGTGAAGCGGTTCCGGCGCATTCTTCGAATCGTGCGCCCCGCCAGTCAGGGATTGAGACAGCCATGGCCGCTTCCGCCGCACCCGCCGTCGATGCTTCGTCCGTCGCCGCCGACCAGCTCAAGAGCTTCATCGAGCGCATCGAGCGCCTGGAGGAGGAAAAGGCCGGCCTCGCCTCGGACATCAAGGACGTCTACGCGGAGGCCAAGGGCACCGGCTTCGACGTGAAGGCCCTGCGCAAGATCATCTCCCTGCGGAAGAAAGATCACGCCGAGCGCCAGGAGGAGGAAGCCATCCTCGAACTCTACATGCAGGCGCTCGGCATGGTGTGAGGCCGGGACCGGCCCAGGGCTGAAACCAGAAGGGCCGCGGCAACCCACCCGCGGCCCTTCTGGTTTTCCGGCGGGGTGCGACGCTCAGCGCGCGCCCGGCACCGCGCGGGTGGCCGAGCCGGAAAAACGGCCCGCCGTCAGGTCGTCGCCGGGCGCGCGGGTCGAGAACCGGGTGGCGACGGCGGCGGGCTGGCCGAGGCTGCCATCCGGCGCGCCGTCGAGCTTGGCCCGTGTGACGGCGAGGCGCACGGGCGCGGCGCGGCTCGCGGGCTCGGAGGCCCCCTGCGCCGCGGCGGCGAACAGGGCGCGCAGCTGGAGTTTCGGATCGGCGGTGGCGGCCACGAGGCGGGCCGGAGTTGGCGTTTGGGTCTGCGCGGGGGCGAGATTGGCCATGCCCGCGACACCGAGGCCCGCGACCTGAACCGGCGGGCGCGCCGGGGGCAGGGGCATGGCCAGCGCCGCGGCCACGGCGGCGAACTCGGCCGGACGGCGCGGGGGCAGGGGAATCGCGGCCGTCGGTTTGGCCGCGACGTCGGGGCTCGCGGGCTCCGCATTCGTCTCGGCGGTTAGCAGGCTCTGGGCGTCGCGCCCGTCGCGGCGCAGGAGCGCCGTGTTGAGGGTGTCGCTGGCGGCGGGCGCCGCGTAGGCCAGGGCCGCGCGGGTGCCGGTCTGGTCGTCGGGGTCGGCACTCGCCACCACGACCGCCGTCGGCTTGGCGCGGGTCCGCGCCGTGGGGGACGGTGCGGGGGCGGGCGTCTCGCTGCTGGAGCCGCCGCCGAACAGGCTGGCGAAGAAGCCCCGGATGCTCGGGCCGTCATCCTCGTCCACCTGGGCCACCTGGGTGATGCCGAGCACGGTGCCGCCGCGGGCCAGGACCTCGGCGCGGGCGAGTTCGTAACCGGGCAGGGGGCGGTTGTCGGCGGGCAGGTGGACGGTCTTACCGTCGGGGAACAGGCGGGCGAGCTGATCGTGGGTCATGCGCGGCCACGAGCGCACGGAGCCGACATCGAGGTGGACGAAGGGCGAGCCCGCGCGCGGATACCAGCCGACGCCGCCGCGCTGCATCCGCATGCCCACGGCGCGGATCTGGTCGATGGACACGTCGGGCAGGTAGAAGTCCATCGCCTTGCCGAGCATGTGCTGGCTGTACTCGGCGACCGCGCGGGAGCGGCGCCGCAGCATGGCGTTGGTGCCGGGCGAGCGGTAGGCCGAGACGACGGTGATGGGCTCGGCCGAGCCGACGGAGCGGTAGGCCTCCCACACGGTGTCGAACAGGCGCGGGTCCATCTTGGTCGCCTCTTCGGCCCGCCAGTCGCGCAGGAGCCAGTTCAGCTGCTCCAGGGCGGCGCGGTCGTAGCGCCCGTCGCGCTTGAACGTGACGGTGAGGCTTTCCTTGGTGTGGCTGTGGAAGATCGAGAGGGTGCGGGTGTCGCCGTTGGCCACCGCATCCTGGGTGCCGCGCGTGCCGGCGACGAGGGCGAGGGCGATGCCGGAGGCGGCGATGGCGGCGCGCCGCAGGCGCGGTTGACGCGCGCTGGACCGCGGTCCGTGTCGCAGGAATTGACGCACGTTGGTCCTCACCCTCTGCCAGATCCCGCGCGGCGGGATCATGGTGAACGCAAGGTTGCCGAAAACCGTGAACGTCGGGTTATCGGGTCCTCGGCGGTTCGCCGGTTGATGCACTTTATGGCTAAGGTCCAACCGTGGCGAAATCGTGCCCCGGCGTGCGCGGACGCACGCGGGGCGGTTTCCCACCGGTTTCGGGCGGTCTCCCCCCGAAGACGCCTACCACCAGCCGGTGGAGGGCCTCGACGGCGCCGGGGTCCACAGGCCGGGCTCGCCGAAATCCGCCGGCGGGCGGGCGGCGGTGCGGGCCGGACGGACGGGTGCGGCCTCGACGGAGCGGACCTCGCGCACGGGCCTGCGCCGTACCTCGGCGGCCGGCGCGGCGGCGGGCCTGGGCGCGACGAGCCTGGGGGCTGCGAGCTTGGGTGCCGGCTTGTCGGCCTTCGCCACCAGCAGGCTGCCGGGGGCGAGGCCCAGCGCGATCTTCATGCGGGCATCGTAGCCGTAGAGGTCCGGCAGGGTGCGATACGAGCCGACATCGTCGATATACGCGGTGAAGTAGGCGAGATGCACCGGCAGCTTCTCGGCGAGGCGGATCGTGCGCTCGCCCTTGCCGATGAGTTTCTTCAGGCGTTCGCCGGACCACGCGTCGGGCAGCACCGAATCGGCGAAGCGGAACGGATCGTCCACCCGCACGCAGCCGTGGCTGAGGGCCCGGCGCGACCCGGCGAACAGCGACCGGTTCGGCGTGTCGTGCAGGTAGACCGCATGGTTGTTGGGGAACATGAACTTGATGAAGCCGAGCGCGTTGCGCTCGCCCGGCGGCTGGCGGACCGAGACGTTGCCGTTGCGGTAGACCACCTCGTAGCCGCGGCGCGCGGCGTAGTTCGGGTCGCGGGCGAGGCCGGGCAGGAACTCGTTCTTCAGGATCGAGGGCGGCACGTTCCAGGACGGGTTGACGACGGCGTATTCCATCAGGCCCGAGAAGATCGGCGTCGGGCTCTCGGTCTTGCCGACGATGACCCGGGCCTCGTCGCGTTTGCGGCCGTCCTTGAACACCCGGACCTGGAACTCGGGGATGTTGACCATCACGTAGTCGCGCCCGAGGTCGGCCGGCAGCCAGCGCCAGCGCTCCATGTTCACGAGGAGGGCGCCTTCGTTCTCATCGGCCTGCGGGGCGGCGTCGGGCCGGCCGAGGGCCGCCACCGTCTGCGGGGTCAGGGTGCCAGTGACGGGCAGGCCCCGGCGGCGCTGGAACCCGGCGACGGCGGCCGAAACGGCGGAATCGTAGGTGTCGGGCTCGCCCGGCGCGGCGTCGAGGGTGCCGGCGGTGCGGGTGGCGAGACCGAAGCGGGCGCGCAGGGCCGGCACGCGGGGGTCGTGCATGCCGAGCTTCAGCACCGGCCCGGCCGGCAGCTGCACGGTGGGCTCGGCCCCGGGCACGTGGCCGCCCCGGGCGGCGGCGAGGCGGGCCTTCAGGGCGAGGTAGCCGGGCTGGCTCGGGTTGTAGGCCTGGAGCAGGGCGCCGGCCTGCGCCCCGGCCAGGGCGATCCGGCCCAGTACCGCGTCGGCGGCGGGCAGCTCGAGGGTCGGCGTGATGAGGCGCGACAGGCTGGGCAGGTGGATGCGGCCGCCGCGCGCGTCGCGGGCGTAGAGGGCGACCGCCGCCGAGAGCTTGAGTTCGGCATCCGCCACCTGGGCTTCGGTAAGGGGCTGGGTGCCGAGGACCGGCACCGGGTAGGCGGCGGCCTTGAGGCCGTCCTCTCCGGCGGTGGCGAGGCGCGCCGCGGCCGCCTTGGCGGCCGCCGTATAGGCCCCGTCGACGATCCAGACGGGCTTGAAGGCGCCCAGGGCGTAGAATGCCTGGATCGCCTCGCGATCCTTCGTGGTCAGGCGGGGCAGCAGGGGCGCGGAATCCGCGAGGCGGGCCGCCACGGCGGCGGCGAGCGGATCGCTCGGCACCGGCGGGGGCACCTCGGCGGTGGGCGCGGGGGACGACTCGGACGGCGGAACGGCGACTTCGGGCGAGGCCGGCGCAGCCACGGGGGAAGCCGGCGCAGCCACGGGGGAAGCCGGCGCAGCCACGGGGGAAGCCGGCGCAGCCACGGGGGAAGCCGGCGCAGCCACGGGAGATGCCGGAGCAGCCACCGGAGAGGCCGGCGCGGCCACGGGCTTCGAAGCCTCCGGGACCGCGGGATCGACGGAGGCCTTCTGCATGACGGGCGCGTCCGGTCGGTCCGGTGCGGCGACCTCGGCGTGGGCACCGTAGCCGAGGCAGCCCGCGATGAGGGCCGACACGGCGACGGAGGCGGAGCGCGTGACGCCCATGGGTGCAACTCCTGCGGACCGGACGGCCGGTCGCTTCAGTTAAAGATATCGACCGGCGCGCACGGGTGCGCAACGGCACGTCCCCATGGCACGCCCCTTCGAGGGGCGGGCCTGTGTCATTTCGGTTCCGGGCGACCGGTGGGGTCGCTCAGGCGGCTTCCTCGGCCTTGTCGTCGCCGTCGAGGCCGAGCTCCTTGAGCTTGCGGTAGAGGGTGGATCGGCCGATTCCGAGGCGGCGCGAGACCTCGGACATCCGGCCCCGGTAGAATTGCAGGGCGAAGCGGATGATCTCGGCTTCCAGGCCATCCATGGTCTTCATCTCGCCGGTCTCCTCGGCCACGAGACTCATGGCGTGGGGATCGCGGACCTCGACCCGGACGATCTCGCGCACGGGCTCGGGCGCCCCGGCCTGGACCATGGGCTGCACGGGTGCGGCCGGGATGCGGACGTCGAAGCCCTCGACCTGGGCGGCGATCTGCGGGAATTCCGCCACGGTGAGTTCGTCGCCATCGGCCAGCACCACGGCGCGGAACAGGGCGTTCTCGAGCTGACGGACGTTGCCGGGCCAGCCGTAGCGGGTGAGCAGCGCCATGGCCTCGGGGGTGATGGCGCGGACCTTCTTGCCTTCCTCCGCCGCGAACCGGGCACAGAACGAGCGCACGAGGTCGGGGATGTCCTCGCGGCGCGCGCGGAGCGGCGGCAGGGTCATGGGGAAGACGTTGAGGCGATAGTAGAGATCCTCGCGGAACCGGCCCTGCTTGACGAGATCGAGGAGCGAGCGGTTCGTCGCCGAGACGAGGCGGATGTCGACGCGCACGCTGCGCTTGGCGCCGACGGGATCGACCTCGCCCTCCTGCAGGGCGCGCAGGAGCTTCACCTGGGCGTCGAGGGGCAGCTCGCCGATCTCGTCGAGGAACAGGGTGCCGCCGGACGCCTCGACGAACTTGCCCATGTGGCGCTCGGTGGCGCCGGTGAACGCCCCCTTCTCGTGGCCGAACAGGGTCGATTCCACGAGGTTGTCGGGGATCGCCCCGCAATTGACCGTGACGAATGCCTTGCCGCGCCGGTCGCCCGAGCCCTGGATGACGCGGGCGAGGACTTCCTTGCCTACCCCGGATTCGCCCTCGATGAGCACCGGGATGTTGGATTTGGCCGAGCGCTCGGCGAGGCGGATCACCCGCTCCATATCCGGGCTCTTCGAGGTCAGGTCCTTGAACGAGAGGGAGCCGGAGGCGCGCCGGCGCATGCGGCGGACCTCTTCCTCGAGCTGATCGACCTTGAGGGCGTTCTTGATGGAGACCTGCAGGCGCTCGGCGCCGGCGGGCTTGACCACGAAGTCGACGGCGCCGGCCCGCATGGCGGTGACGACGGCGTCGATGGAGCCGTTGGAGGTCTGGACGATGACCGGCACGTCGAGGCCGGATTTGCGCATCTCGGCCATGACGCCGAGGCCGTCGAGGCCGCCGGGCATGACGAGGTCGAGGAGCATCACGTCGATGGGCTCGCCCGAGCGCAGGAGGCCGAGGCCGTCCTCTCCGCTCTCGGCGACCTTCGCGTCGAAGCCGAGCCGGCGCACCATCGCCTCGGCGAGGCGACGCTGCACGGGATCGTCGTCGACGATGAGGACCGTTGTCGTCATGGGCTGCGCCTCGATCCGGGGAGGGCGGCCGCATCGCGAGACGGGCTCGGAGGGCGGCGCCGGACTGTTTCGTTTCGATCCGCAGGGTGCCCCAAGAGCGTAAAGCCGCGCTTAACGACGATCGGACTTTTCCGGGGATCGCCGGCTGCCGACGCCGCACCCGGAATTTTCCCGCGCGAGGACCCTGGCTTTCACGCGCAAGGCGGTTGATCGCGGGGCCCGACCGCTCGATATCACCGCCCACGGCACGCCGGTGCCCAGCCCCAGGAAGCAGCCCATCATGCCGAGCCGAGCCGTCGCCCATGCCGTCCGCGCGGGCATCGTCGCCACTCCCGAGGGGGCGAGCGCCGCACGGGCGGCCGCGCACGCCGCCGACCTCGGCGCCCTGCCCGAATGGGACCTGAGCGACCTCTATTCCGGCATCGACGCCCCCGACTTCCGCGCCGACCTCGCCCGGGCCGAGGCGGCCTGCCGGGAGGTCTCCGAGCTCTATGCCGGGCGCCTGGAAGCGCTCGCCACCGGCCCGGACGCTTCCGCCCGCCTCGCCGAGGCGGTCCGGGCCTACGAGGCCATCGAGGATCTCCTCGGGCGGCTGATGTCGTTCGCCGGCCTCGTCTACTCGGGCGACACCACCGACGAGGCCCGCGAGAAATTCTACGGCGACACCCAGGAGCGCCTCACCACGGCCTCCAGCCACCTGCTGTTCTTCGCCCTCGAACTCAACCGCATCGACGACGCCGCCCTGGACGCGGCCATGGCCGACGGGCCGCTCGCGGCCTACGCCCCCTGGATCGAGGACCTGCGCCGCGAAAAACCGTTCCAGCTCGACGACCGCACGGAAAAGCTGTTCCTTGAGAAGTCGGTGACCGGCCGCTCGGCCTGGAACCGCCTGTTCGACGGCACCATCGCGTCCCTGCGCTTCTCCGTGCAGGGCGAGCAGCTGACCCTGGAACCGACCCTGAACCGCCTTCAGGACCCCGACGGGGCCGTGCGCAAGGAGGCCGCCGGCGCGCTCGGTGAGGTGTTCCGGGCGAATCTCCGCACCTTCACGCTCATCACCAACACGCTGGCCAAGGACAAGGAGATCAACGACCGCTGGCGCGGCTTCACCGATGTCGCCGAATCCCGACACCTGTCGAACCGGGTCGAACCCGAGGTGGTCGATGCCCTGGTCGAGGCGGTGCAGGCGGCCTATCCGCGCCTGTCGCATCGCTACTACGCCCTGAAGGCGAAGTGGTTCGGGGTCGAGGCCCTGCCGTACTGGGACCGCAACGCGCCCCTGCCGAAGGTCGAGCAGCGCACGATCCCCTGGACGGAGGCCCGGGACACGGTGCTCGACGCCTACGGCGCGTTCTCCCCGCGCATGGCCAGCATCGCCAAGACGTTCTTCGACCGCAACTGGATCGACGCACCGACGCGGCCCGGCAAGGCGCCCGGTGCCTTCGCCCACCCGACGGTGCCCTCGGCCCACCCCTACGTGCTGGTGAACTACCAGGGGAAGCCGCGCGACGTCATGACCCTGGCGCACGAGCTCGGCCACGGGGTGCATCAGGTGCTGGCCGGCCCCAACGGCGCCCTGATGGCGCCGACCCCCCTGACGCTCGCCGAGACCGCGAGCGTGTTCGGCGAGATGCTGACCTTCCGCCGACTGCTCGCCGCCACCACGAACACGACCCAGCGCCGGGCCATGCTGGCGGCCAAGGTCGAGGACATGATCAACACGGTGGTGCGCCAGATCGCGTTCTACGCCTTCGAGCGCAAGGTCCACCTCGCCCGCGCCGAGGGCGAGCTCACCGCCGAGCAGATCAACGCCCTCTGGATGTCCGTGCAGACCGAGAGCCTCGGCCCGGCCATCACCCTCGATGCGGGCTACGAGCCGTTCTGGGCCTACATCCCGCACTTCATCCACTCTCCGTTCTACGTCTACGCCTACGCCTTCGGCGACTGCCTCGTGAACTCCCTCTACGGTGTCTACGCCAAGGCCGAGGACGGGTTCGTCGAGCGCTACTTCGCCCTGCTCTCGGCCGGCGGCGCCAAGCCCTACGGCGAACTCCTCGCTCCCTTCGGCCTCGACGCCCGCGATCCGGGCTTCTGGCAGATCGGCCTCAACATGATCGAGGGCATGATCGCCGAGCTGGAGGCGATGGAGGGCTGACGACGGCTTGGCCGACCCGGCCTTTCGTTGTACATTCCGTACAACGAAAGGCGAATCGTCATGAAGCTCGAAGTCAAGAAAATCGGCAACTCCACCGGGCTGATCCTGCCCAAGGAACTTTTGACCAAGCTCAATATCGCACAGGGCGATTGGCTTTCGGTCATTGAAAATAGCGATGGCTCCGTCCGGCTGTCCCCCCTCGACCCGACCTTCGAGCGTGGCATGGAGATCGCCGAGAAGGCGATGAAGACCTACCGCAACGCCCTGTCCGAGCTGGCCAAATGACCACGGTCGTCCGGCTGACGAGCAACCTCGTCCAGGCCATTCATGTCCGCCAGTCCAAGTTGTTCGGCGGTCGAAAGGGTTTGCCTGACGGGAGTTCCCTCGAATCGGCCGTCGGTCGGCCGGTGAACCGAGCCGTTCATGGCGAGGCCGATCTCGCCGAACTCGCGGCTGCCTGCGCGTTCGGGATCGCGAAGAACCATCCGTTCGTCGACGGCAACAAGCGCGCGGCTCTGCTTGCCCTCGTCGTGTTCCTCGGTCTCAACGGCATCGACTTCGTCACCGACGAGGCCGAGGCCGTCGTCATGGTCCGTGGGCTGGCCGCCGGTGAGATTACCGAAGAGGGCCTCGCCCGCTGGATTCGCGATAACTGGCCGGCCACCTGACACCCCCACCGCGCCGCAACGGCGCAGCGCCCTGGCACAGGACGCCGACGGGCTTATCTCCATGGGGTCTCCGGGTTTCCGGACGCATCCTTTCCGAGATCTGAAGAACCCGATGGCCGATCACGACAGCGAAGCCAACCGCTTCTCCGCGCGCGCCAGCCGCTACGCCCGCGTCGGCGCCAATGTGGGCGGGGTCGCGGCCCGCATGGCCGGCGCCCGCCTGTTCGGCGGTAAGGAGGCGCCGACCAATGCCGCCGCCCTGGCCCAGGCCCTGGGCGGCCTCAAGGGGCCGATCATGAAGGTCGCCCAGCTGCTCGCCACGGTGCCGGACCTGCTGCCGCCCGAATACGCGACCGAGTTGCAGAAGCTCCAGGCCGACGCGCCGCCCATGGGCGCGGCCTTCGTCAAGCGCCGGATGATGGCCGAACTCGGCCCCGACTGGCAGGCGCGGTTCAAGACCTTCGATCTCAAGCCGGCGGCGGCCGCCTCCCTGGGCCAGGTCCACCGGGCGACTGGGCTCGACGGCACGGCGCTCGCCTGCAAGCTCCAGTATCCCGACATGCAATCGGCCGTGGAGGCCGACCTGAAGCAGCTCGAGGTCGCCTTCGCCCTGCACCGGCGCATAAGCTCCTGGCTCGATACCCGTGAGATCGCGAAGGAAATCGGCGCCCGGGTGCGCGAGGAACTCGACTACGAGCGGGAAGCGAAGCACGCGGCGCTCTACGCCGACGTCCTGCGCGACGTGGCCGAGGTCCGGGTGCCGGACATCCACCGCGATCTCTCGACCAAGCGCCTCCTCACCCTCGGCTGGCTCGAGGGCGAACGCATCCTCGATTTTGCCGACGCGCCCATCGAGATCCGCAACCGCCTCGCCAAGGCGATGTTCAAGGCGTGGTGGCATCCGTTCAGCCGCGCCGCCGTCATCCACGGCGACCCGCATCTTGGCAACTACACGGTGTTCTCCGAGGGCGGCGAAGCGCAGGGCATCAACCTGCTGGATTACGGCTGCGTGCGCATCTTCCACCCGCGCTTCGTCGGCGGCGTGGTCGACCTCTATCGCGGCCTCCTGGAGAACGACGAGGCCCGCATCGTCCACGCCTACGAGGTCTGGGGCTTCAAGAACCTCAACAAGGAGCTCATCGAGATCCTCAACATCTGGGCGCGCTTCATCTACGGGCCGATCCTGGAGGACCGCACCCGCACGGTGGCCGACGGGGTCAAGCCCGGCGAGTACGGACGGCGTCAGGCCTTCGAAGTGCATCAGGCCCTGAAGGCGCGCGGTCCCGTGACGGTGCCGCAGGAATTCGTGTTCATGGACCGCGCCGCCGTCGGCCTCGGCGCGGTGTTCCTGCACCTGCGTTCGGAGCTGAACTATCACCGGTTGTTCGAGGCCGAGATCGAGCGCTTCTCGCTCTCGGAACTCGAAGCCCGGCAGGGCGAGGCTCTGACCCGGGCGGGGCTGGCCCTGCCCGCATGACGGCGGCGCCGACGGGGATTCCCGTCGGCATGACAAAAATCCGTTCGTGGTCTTTCCATGGCGCGCATGCTGATTGCGAGTGGCCGGGGCATGCGCTAAATCCCCTTGGAACAAATCAAGATAGACCCATGGGGACGACCCTGAGATGGCCGATTTGAAGACCGCGTCCGGCGTACATTACAGCCCCGCCATGGACGAGAAGACCCACGAGCAAACCTACCGCGGCTTCGTTCGTTTCGTCGAAATCGGCACCTCGGTGGTGATCTGCTGGGTGCTTGCCCTCGCCATCGGCGGCATCCACGAGGCCTGGCTGACGGCCATCCTCGCCGTGGTCCTGTCCGGCGCCGCCGGCGCCGTGGGCGCCCTCGCGCCGGCTGTGGGCTGGAAGGCCCCCGTCGTGGTCGCGGTCTTGCTTCTGCTCTACCTCTTCTTCGCGTGACGTAGCCTGGACGCGCTGGTATACCAGCGTTCAGGCTCTATATTTCTGCTGAGTTACGGCGTTCCGGAACGATCGCCGAGGGGGACTTCCTGAATGCGCATCGCTGTCCTGACAGAGTCTGATCCCGCGGAGCCGCGGGTCGCGGCGGTGCCCGAAACGGTCAAGAAGTTCATCGCCCTCGGGGCCGATGTGACCGTTCAGTCCGGTGCCGGACTGACGGCCGGCGTCCCGGATGCCGATTACGAGGCCGCGGGGGCCACGGTCGCATCCTCGGCCCAGGACGCGGCGAACGACGCCGACCTCGTCCTCAAGGTCCGCCGCCCCAACGCCGACGAGATCGGGCTGCTGAAGCGCGGCGCCACCGTGGTGGCGATCATGGACCCCTACGGCAACGAGGCCGCCCTGGGCGAGATGGCGCAGGCCGGCCTCGACACCTTTGCCATGGAGCTGATGCCCCGCATCACCCGCGCGCAGGTGATGGACGTGCTCTCGAGCCAGGCCAACCTCGCCGGCTACCGCGCCGTAGTCGACGGCGCCTCCGAGTACGGCCGCGCCATGCCGATGATGATGACGGCCGCCGGCACCGTGCCCGCCGCCCGCGTCTTCGTGATGGGCGTCGGCGTCGCCGGCCTCCAGGCCATCGCCACGGCCCGCCGCATGGGTGCCGTCGTCACCGCCACGGACGTGCGCCCTGCCACCAAGGAACAGGTGGAGTCCCTGGGCGCCAAGTTCGTGGCCGTCGAGGACGACGAGTTCAAGCAGGCCGAGACCTCGGGCGGCTACGCCAAGGAGATGTCGGCCGAGTACAGGAAGAAGCAGGCCGACCTCGTGGCGACCCACATCGCCAAGCAGGACATCGTCATCACCACGGCCCTGATCCCCGGCCGGCCGGCGCCGCAGCTCGTCTCCGCCGCCATGGTCGCGACCATGAAGCCCGGCTCGGTGCTCATCGATCTCGCGGTGGAGCGCGGCGGCAACGTCGAGGGCGCCAAGGCCGGCGAGATCGTCACCACGGATCACGGCGTGAAGATCGTCGGCCACCTCAACGTGCCCGGCCGCCTCGCCGCCACGGCGTCGAGCCTCTACGCGCGCAACCTCTACGCCTTCGTGGAGACCCTCATCGACAAGGAGGCGAAGTCCCTGGCGGTGAAGCGGGACGACGAGCTCGTCAAGGCGACGAACCTGACCCATGACGGGCAGGTCGTGCATCCCGCCTTCCAGACCAAATTCTGATCCCGCCGGAGGATACGATGGCCACGCTTCCCCCCGATCAGGCCGCCGAGCAGGCGCGCGCCGCCGCCGCCGCGGCCCGAACCGCTGCCGACATCGCGCAGCAGCACGCCCTCCAGGCGCAGAAATACGCCGACGGCCTCGGACACGGCCTCTCGGCCGTCACCCACGGCGCCGTCGATCCCACGGTGTTCCAGCTCGCGATCTTCGTGCTGGCGATCTTCGTCGGCTACTACGTGGTCTGGTCGGTGACCCCGGCGCTGCACACCCCGCTCATGTCGGTGACCAACGCCATCTCGTCGGTGATCATCGTCGGCGCCATCTTGGCCGCCGGCGTGCCGCTCCTCGAGCACGGCACCGGCTGGGCCCGCTTCTTCGGCTTCCTCGGCATCGTTCTCGCCAGCGTGAACATCTTCGGCGGCTTCCTCGTCACCCAGCGCATGCTCGGCATGTACAAGAAGAAGGCCTGAGACGATGTCCCAGAACGTCTCCGCCCTTCTCTACATCGTCTCCGGTGTCCTGTTCATCATGGCGCTGCGGGGGCTCTCGCACCCGACCACGTCGCGGCAGGGCAACCTGTACGGCATGGTCGGCATGGGGCTCGCTGTCCTCACCACCCTCGTCGGCCATCCGCCGGCGGGCTTCGGCGCCTGGATCCTGGTGATCCTCGGCCTCGGCCTCGGCGGCGGGGCCGGCGCGGTCATCGCCAAGCGCGTGCCCATGACGGCCATGCCCCAGCTCGTGGCGGCCTTCCACTCCCTCGTCGGCCTCGCGGCCGTGGCGGGCGCGGCCGGCACCCTCTACGCGCCGCAGGCCGTGGGCATCCTCGAGAACGGCCACATCCACAAGGAGTCGCTGTTCGAGATGGCGCTCGGCGTCGCCATTGGCGCCATCACCTTCACGGGCTCCGTCATCGCCTTCGCCAAGCTCGACGGGCGCATGTCCGGCAAGCCGATCATGCTGCCCCAGCGCCATGCCCTCAACATCGCCCTGGCCATCGCCCTCGTGGGCCTCATCGCGGTGTTCATCGGCACCGAGAGCAAGCTGGTGTTCTGGGTCATCGTCCTACTGTCGTTCGCCCTCGGCGGCCTGCTCATCATCCCCATCGGCGGCGCCGACATGCCCGTCGTCGTGTCGATGCTGAACTCCTACTCGGGCTGGGCGGCGGCCGGCATCGGCTTCACCCTGGGCAACCTCGCGCTGATCATGACCGGCGCCCTCGTCGGCTCGTCCGGCGCGATCCTGTCCTACATCATGTGCAAGGCGATGAACCGATCGTTCATCTCGGTCATCCTCGGCGGCTTCGGCGGTGACGCCGCGGCGGGCGCGGGCGGCGGCGCCGTCGAGACCCGGCCGGTCAAGCAGGGGTCCGCCGACGACGCGGCCTACATCCTGAAGAACGCCGAGCGCGTCATCATCGTGCCGGGCTACGGCATGGCGGTGGCCCAGGCCCAGCATTCGCTGCGCGAGATGGTCGACATGCTCAAGAAGGAGGGCGTCGATGTGAAGTACGCCATCCACCCCGTCGCCGGCCGCATGCCGGGCCACATGAACGTGCTCCTCGCCGAAGCCAACGTGCCCTACGACGAGGTCCACGAGCTTGAGGACATCAACGGCGACTTCCCGCAGGCCGACGTCGCCTTCGTCATCGGCGCCAACGACGTCACCAACCCGGCCGCCAAGACTGATAAGGCCTCGCCGATCTACGGCATGCCGATCCTCGACGTCGAGAAGGCCAAGACCGTTCTGTTCATCAAGCGCGGCATGGGCTCGGGCTACGCCGGCGTCGAGAACGAGGTGTTCTTCCGCGACAATACCATGATGCTGTTCGGCGACGCCAAGAAGGTCGTCGACTCCATCGTCAAAAACCTCTGAGCCCGGCGCGGGCCTCGCCCGCGCCGCCAGGACAGCGTACGGGGTCGGCGTCCATCGCCGGCCCCGTCGTCGTTTTCGCGTGAGCCGGGCCGGCTGGACTGGAGTAGGGTCCCCCCGTGTCAGCCGAGATCCCCCGCGCCTTCCTCGATGTCTCCCGCTCGGTCCTCGGGCGGCCGTGGCGCGACCGCTGCGCCGATCCGGCGCTCCAAGCCTACGCCGCCACCATGACCCAGGCCCACGGCCTGCCGGACCTCCTCGCCCGGGTGCTGTCGGGGCGCGGCATCCGTCCGGCGGAGTCGGACGCCCATCTCAATCCGCGCCTGCGCGACCTGATGCCGGACCCGGACTGCCTCGTCGACATGGCGGCGGCGACCGACCGCCTCGCCCGTGCCGTGTCGAGCCGGGAGACCGTGGCGATCTTCGGCGACTACGACGTCGACGGGGCCGCCAGCGCCGCGCTCCTGGCCGGCTATCTCCGCGGCTTCGGTCTCGATGTCCGCATCCACATCCCCGACCGCATCACCGAGGGCTACGGCCCCAACGTCGCCGCCGTCACCGCCCTGTGGGAGGCCGGCGCCACCTTGCTCGTCTGCGTCGATTGCGGCACCAGCGGCCACGCCCCCCTGGAGGCGGCCCGGGCTCTGGGCCTCGACGTCCTCGTCCTCGACCATCACGGCGCCCCCGAGACCCTGCCGCCGGCCCGCGCCGTGGTGAACCCCAACCGCCTCGACGACCTGTCGGGCCTCGGCCATCTCTGCGCGGCGGGCGTGGTGTTCCTCACCCTGGTGGCCCTCAATCGGCGCCTGCGCCGGGACGGCGTCGCGGACCTGCCCGACCTCGCCGCCGCCCTCGACCTCGTGGCGCTGGCCACCGTCGCCGACGTGGTGCCCCTGACGGGCCTCAACCGCGCCTTCGTGGTCCAGGGCCTCAAGGTGATGCGCGGGCGCGGGCGCCCCGGCCTCGCCGCCCTCCTCGACGCCGCCGCCTTGAGCGAGGCGCCGGAGGCCTGGCACCTCGGCTACCTCGTTGGGCCACGCATCAATGCCGGCGGGCGCATCGGCGACGCGGGCCTCGGCGCCCGCCTGCTGACCACCCACGACGCGGCGGAGGCGGCCCGCATCGCCGCCGAGCTCGACCGGCTCAACCGCGAGCGCCAGGTCATCGAGGCCCAGGCCGTCGCCACCGCCGAGGCCGAGATGGACCATGCCCTCACCGGCGACCCCGAGCGCCCGGTGCTGGTGGCGGCCTCGGCCGACTGGCACCCGGGCGTCGTCGGCCTCATCGCCGCCCGCCTCAAGGAACGCTTCGGCCGCCCGGCCTTCGCCTTCGCGCTCCGGCCCGACGGCACCGCCACGGGCTCGGGCCGTTCCATCCCGGGCGCCGATCTCGGCCGGGCCGTGCGCACCGCCGTGGAGGCCGGCCTCGCCCTCAAGGGCGGCGGCCATGCCATGGCGGCCGGCGTCACCCTGGCGGGGCCCGACACGGGCGCGTTCGCCGCCCACCTCGCCGCCGACTTGGCCCAGGCCGTCGGCGAGGCCCGCGCCGTCGAGGCGCTCCTCCTCGACGGCACCGTGAGCGCCGGCGGTGCCACGGCCGAGATGGTGCGCCTGCTCCAGCGCGCCGGCCCGTTCGGTTCGGGCGCGCCCGAACCGGTCTTCGCCCTGCCACGCCACCGCATCGTCGATGCGGGGATCGTCGGCAACGGCCACGTCCGGGCTCGCCTGCGCAGCCGCGACGGCCAGGCGGTGGGCGCCATCTGCTTCCGGGCGGCGCAGGGCCCCCTGGGCCAGGCCATCCTCGCCGGCATCGGCCGCGAGTTCCACGCCGCCGGCACCCTCGCGGTGGACACCTGGCGCGGCGCCGACCGCGCCCAGGTCCGGATCTGCGACCTCGCCCCCATCGATTGAACCGATCCGCCCGCGATCCCCGTTGACACCTGCGCGGGGCCTCATCATAAGGACCCGCGCGCTGCCCACGGGCGGCGGTTTGGGGGAATGTCCCGAGCGGCAAAGGGGGCGGACTGTAAATCCGCTGCGTAAGCTTCGTAGGTTCGAGTCCTACTTCCCCCACCAAACCTCTAGCGAGATCGCGGGCGACGGTTCCGGCTCCCTGTCTCGACCCTCGGTGATCGTGCTATACGGTCCCCGATGCGGGTGTAGCTCAATGGTAGAGCAGCAGCCTTCCAAGCTGAATACCCGGGTTCGATTCCCGGTACCCGCTCCACTTTCCCCTATCGAAAGGCCCTCCGGCTTCAGCCTGATATGGCATGGGGGTGATTTCCGTCGGCTGACGGCCTGGGCAGTGGATACCACAAGGATATCGCCGACGAATCGGTTCCGGGCCGCGCGCTGACTCTGTCACCCCGATGGGACCGGCACTTGTCGTCCCGGCAAATCGGACCCGGGGCGTCGTTCGGGGGCTGCCGTGAAGAACTCCTGTCGCAGTGCATCCTCCGCCTGACGCGTCAGCGGCGATGATGCTCCATCACACTCCGGCCCTCGCGCACCTAGTACATCGGTGTACCACCGGTGACGGGAACCAGCGCGCCGGTCATGTAGCTGCCCTCGCGCGACGCCAGAAGCACGTAGGCCGGGGCGAGTTCCGCCGGCTGCCCGGCACGCCCCAGCGGCGTGTCCTCTCCGAGTTTCTCGATCTGCTCCGGGCTCTTCACGATGGGCTGAATCGGGGTCCAGATCGGGCCGGGCGCGACGCAGTTCACGCGGATGCCCTTGGGTGCCAGGAGGTTCGACAGCCCGATGGTGAGGCTGGCGATGGCCCCCTTGGTCGCGGCGTAGATCAGCATCGTGCTGTCGGCGATCTTGGCCTGCTGGCTCGTCGAGTTGACGATGGCCGAGCCCGGCTTCATGTGCGGAACCGCCGCCTGGCAGAGGTAGTACATGGCGAACACGTTGGCCCTGAACGATCCCTCGAGATCCTCTGCCGTCACGTCGTCGAGGTCCTGGTTGACCGTCTGCGCGGCGGCGTTGTTGACGAGGATATCGATGCCGCCGAGGGCCTTCACGGTCTGCGCGACCAGATCGCGACAGTGCGCTTCGTCCCGCAGATCGCCCGGCAACAGCACGGCTCGGCGTCCGGCCTTCTCGACCCAGTGGGCGGTCGCCTCGGCGTCGGACTGCTCCACGGGCAGATACGAAATCGCGACATCCGCGCCCTCGCGCGCATAGGCGATGGCCACCGCCCGGCCGATCCCGCTATCGCCGCCCGTGATCAGCGCGACCTTTCCTTTGAGCAGGCCCTTGCCGATGTAACTGTCCTCGCCGTGATCCGGAGCGGGCGTCATCCGCGAGGTCAGGCCCGGACGCTCCTGCTGCTGATCGCCGGGGAAGGGCGGCCGCGGGCCGGAATTGCGAGGGTCAGAGGTCATCGTCTGTCTTTCCTGAAGCCTTGGCCAACGTGGCAGACGCAGGTTCGTGGCTGCGACAGAATGGAACGCGGATGTGCAACCTCTACAGCCTGGTGACGTCGCAGGCCGAGATCCGGGATTCCTTCGGCGTCTCGTCCGATCGCACCGGCAACCTGCCGGCGATGCCGGGGATCTTTCCCGACCAGCGTGCGCCCATCGTGCACGTCGGCGCGGACGGCGAACGCGTGATGGAGATGTTCCGCTGGGGCATCCCCGGTCCGAAGCAGTTCGGCGAGCACCCCGTCACCAATGTGCGCAACGTGAAGAGCCCGCACTGGCGGCCCTGGCTCAAGCCGGAGTTCCGCTGCCTCGTGCCGGTCTCATCCTTCAGCGAGTACGCCGACACCAAGCCGAAGAAGACCCCGACGTGGTTCGCCCTCGACGACGAGCGTCCGCTGTTCGCCTTCGCCGGCATCTGGCGGTCGTGGACGGGTGTGCGCGGCACGAAGGCCGAGAACCCCGACCGCGTGGAGGAAGAGCACCGCCTGTTCTCGTTCCTGACCTGCGAGGCCAACGGCATCGTCGGCCCCGTCCACCCCAAGGCCATGCCGGTGCTGCTGACGACGCCTGAGGAATGGAGCACCTGGCTCGCAGCCCCCACGGAGATCGCTCTGGAGTTGCAGCGGCCGCTACCGGACGCTCGGATGCGGATCGTGGCGCAGGGCGCGCGGCGCGATCCGGCGGAGTAATCCGCTGAATCCTTAGGCTTTCACGCACGCGGCGCCGCACGTTCCCCGGCTGAGGTTCAGGGCGTTTGGGTTCAGTGTGATCACCGCTCTGATGATCACCGCCAGCCGGCCCATGAGGATCTGGTGATGGGTGGTACCGGTCGGCGGTTCTATCCGTGCGTCAGGGCCACACCGATTTCGCCGACGCTTCGCCACGCTATCTGTGCCATCATCTGCTCAGCTTCGATGATCAAAATAAAAGTGTCCGGTATTCCCAAGACGCTCAAGACCTTCAATCTCGCGCCGCCTTCCGAACGATCCACGAGAGTGCAGGTGATGGGTAGTCCGAACTCAGGTTTAATGATCGCGACGCCCGACGCGGCATACCGAACACTGGATCTTTTTTCATGCGATCCGGCCGGCACAGTAGAGAGGCTTGAAATCTCTGACAGGCAACGGTCTGCCCAGCTGTCGTCAGGCACAGTAAAAAGCTGATCAAGCACACCTTTCGACATTCGGCGCTCCCCTGTCTCAATCGTTGCAGATCACATCGCCGTCAGAATCGATCCAAGCGTCAATCACTTCGTCTGTCCTGCGTATGGTCTTGCAAGGATAAGATTTATTAAAGTCAAATGAAAATAGAACGAAATCAATCGGAACCGTGCTTGAATCGAGCATAATCAGGCGGACCCCCAAATCCGTTGCGCATTGAATGACGCAGCCTTTGTGAGTGTGCTCATCGATACCAATGAAGCCGAATACGTTTTCGCCCCCTTCGAGTGGGGTATCCCATGCCGTTGCAGTCATCCGAGGTCCTTCAGAATGGGGCGCGGAATCAAGCCTTCTGACCCGTACTAGGGCAGCATTCTGTTGGGATTGTGCGAACAATTCAACTCAAATGCGAATTCTTAGGGAGATTCGGATCGACACGCGCCTGGCGGCATCACAGCATGCCTGACGTTGATCCTTGAGAACGGGGGAGGGGACGGCATCTGGTTCCGCCAGCGGAAAGACGGCACCCGGGACGAGCATCAGGCGGATCACCTAATGGCGCGGGAAGTCGCCCGGCGCCCGAAGGGAACATGGCAACTGAAAGCCAGTTAGAATCTATTTTGCAGGAACCACCCCATGCCGGCACGTGGAAAGCGCGAAAGGGTTGTGAGTGCAGAAATCCAGTCTGCGCTCGAAGCATCGGGTTTCGTGGGCACGTGGGAAAATGATCTCCGTGCCGATTTGGTTTACCTGTCTGGCTCGTTGATCGAACTGCTCGGGATCGCGCCTGAAAACGCATCGTGTGGAGTGCCACTGGCCGCGTTTCTGGCCGGCATTCATCCCGATGACCAGGACCGTGTGTCAGCCCTCGCTCGCGACGCGCATGGGTCGGTTGGGCGATTTGCGGCGCAGTTTCGGGTTATTCGTGCCGATGGTGCCGTACATTGGGTTTCGGCGCGTGGCCAAGTCGAGGCAGATGAAGAGGGGCAAGCAGTCCGTTGCCTTGGCATGGCCGTCGACATCACCAATGCTCACGTTGACCACAATGACGGAGAGCTGCGAATATTCATGATCGAACGCCTCGTCGATAGCCTTATTCCTTTGAGAAATGTTTTAGCTCAGGACAATTCGAGCATTCTCAGAATGTTGATCGATATGTTGTTGCTTGAGCTAGGAAAAGAATTATCCAAGCCCACATATGGTGTTGCCTCACAGCACCTGCATTGACCCGGCAGCAGCGCCCGCAGCGTAACCGACGAGGCCTGACGCCGCCGCACCCGCTTCGCGTGATGCGAGACGCTTTCCCCCGCGACCCCACCCACGCGCATCCGTGCGAATGGCCAGGGAACCGAGACGGGGATGCGCATGTCCCATGCCCCTCGAGCCCGGGGCAGAGCTGCCATGAGCCCATCCACGCAATCGGTTGTCCTGACCGGTCTTCTGGGACGCTCAGCCAACCAGCCAGTGAAGGGCGAGCATCGCCACCGCGCCTACGATGGCCATGCCGAGCAGCGTCACGCTGCTCACTTGGTCTACCTTGTCGACGGTGTTCCCGGCTCGGTGCTCGGATTTCATCGAGGTGCTCTCGGGCCCTGCGCGGTTGGCGCTGGCGTTGATGGCGCTGGTGGCAGGCCGGCCGGCATCGGCGGTGGGGTAGGTGCTGACGGTCATGGATGTCTCCTGTCTATCAGGAGGGGCAACGCCCGACTCGCCCCAGATATCGTGATTGAGGGGTGCGACTCGATCGCGAGGCGACCCTGTCCATCGATGGCTGAAAAGTGGCCGTCGACCCTGCCACGGCCCTCACGAGCTGTCCTGACCACCGACAGCTGTTCAGCTCATGGTCCAACGGAAGCCGAGCATCGCCACCGCTCCGATGATCGTTAGCCCAAGCAGCAATGTGGCGATGGCGTGAACGCCTTTGTCTTCGGCGTCGAGCTCGGGTTCCGCAGCGCCTTTGTCGAATCGCGTGCGCTCTGCATGGGTTTCGCGGACATGGGTCGTGGGTCGTCTTGCGTTGGTGTAGGGGCGACTGGTCATGAATCCTGTTGGGTCGTGCCTGGGTAGGGACGTGCAACGCATCGGAAGCCAGAGGGATCGGACACAAGCGTGTGACTCGATCGCGGGTCGGCCCGGTCTACCGCCATAGGGAACGTGCCGTGGGGCGGGTTTTCCATATTGAAAACACTCGTGAAGGCCCGCGAATGGCTGGTCAGCCAGAGAGTGGGCGACCAATTACTCATCGACCGAGGGTGGATGCCGGCCGGGCGGCATCAGTCTCGAGGGAATGTCGCTGCTCTTTGGTGCCGCGACCGACGCAGCTTCCGAAGGCGTCATCAACGAAGATATCGAAGGGCCGGTCACACCGATCGCACGCCATGAGCGAAGCGCCGACCGTAGCGGTCGCGAACTGCAGCACGACCAAGCCTGCACACAGCGTTAGGCGACCGAACCACCGTCTCGATCTCTTTTGCTCCGGCGCCTGGTCGGCTTTAGCCAGTCCTCGCAAGCCCTGGATCTCGTTCGAAATGGGAGCCGAGGGCATGCCTCGCCTACGCTGAGCGTTGTCCGCCTCGATCCGCAATCGCCGGTAAGCCGCCAACTCATCGGCCGTATACCCGCCTTTGCGTCGTCCGAAAATCCGTTCCGCTCGTTCCATATCGCTCGCTCGAAGTGATCTGTTCATTGCTGACGATCGAATCGCGCAACTGCTCGACCAACTTTCGAGACCGGATCAGGCTCACTGCGGGGTGCAGCGGCATCATGATCATGGTTTTCGATTCCTTCGCGCCAACGTGATGCGCCGGCCCATCGCCATTGAATGGACTCAGGGACGACGGCCCGATGCCGGGCTGCATCGGGCCGTCGTCGCTCTGGCGGTGTTCGGTCCGGCATCGGGACCTCTTGTCAGGCCGGGATCACGGCGGCCCGTGCGTCGCTCGGCGGGGTCTTCGGACGTGGCATGGCGGCCGCCGGGCAGGGCGGCGGATCGTCGTCGTCGTCGCGTCGCCGCGGGCGAACAGACCGGTGCAGCTCCACCAGGCGACGCAGGCGGCGCGGGAAGGGGCGCGTCGGTCGGGCGTCGGTCGAGCGTCGGGACATCCGGTCGAGTTCGCCGAGGGCCGCGAGGACGGCGTCGACGGAGACCGGTTCGGCCCTGCTCCCGACGAGGCAGCGCAGGTTCGGGGCGTGCTCGAGGGCGCTCGCATCCGACGCCCAGGAGGCGAGGATCGCGCGCTTGTCCCCCGGCGAAAGCCCGGGGTGGGCCAGCACCTCCCTCGGGTGGCGGAAGACATCGCCGGGCGCGACGAGGGCCTGCCACGCCTCGAACGCGGCCGGGTGCGCGCCGGCGGGGTTCATGGCGCCGGAATTCATGGCGCCGGAATTCATGGCACCGGAGTTCACGGCGCCGGAACGGGAAAGATACGTCTCCATCATCGATCATCCTTCCTGAACGCATGGGTTGGATGGGCGGTGTCCCCCGCGCGGGTACGCGGGGGACATTCGACGGACAGAACGCAGGCTTAGGCCGCTTGGCGCTCGGCCTCGATCCGAGACTGCGGGTTGTCCCGGCCCGAAGCATCCTGGTCGATCGCATCCCGGCCCGAGGCATCTTGGCCGATGGTCGGCTGAGCCCCGCCGATGGGGATGCGCCGGGGCTTCAGGGTCTCGGGCACCTCGCGCTCGAGAGCCACGGTCAGCAGACCGTTCTCGAGGGTCGCGCCGATGACCTTCACGTGGTCGTCCAGGCTGAAGGTCAGGCGGAAGGCCCGGGCGGCGATGCCGCGATGCAGGAGCCGGCGCTCGCCCTCGGACGACTTCCTCTGGCCGGTGACCACGAGGGTGGTGTCGTGCTGGGTCAGATCGATCTCGTCGGGCGCGAAGCCGGCGACGGCCATCGTGATTCGGTACGCGTCGTCCGCCACCCGCTCGATGTCGTAGGGCGGCCACGTCGAGGACGTCTCGGCCTGGGTCGCCTGGTCCAGCAGCGAGAACAGGCGGTCGAAGCCGACGGTGGAACGGTAGAGAGGGGAAAAATCAAGGGTCCTCATGACCACATCCTCCTTGGAGCAACGTGATGACAAGGGTCGCCGGCTGCCTGATCCGGCGCCCGTTCAGCGAGCCGAAACCCGGCCTCGCGCACACGAAACGCGGTTGCCCGCCCCCGGTTCCCAAGAAAATTGCGTTCCCAAAAGATTGCGGTTTTGGCGGCTGAGTCCACTGGGGCCGTGTCGATGCTCACGGGGGAACGACCGCAACCCGCTCCGAACGGCGTGTCGAAGGTGTCGTGACACGGGGGGAGGATCATCGCCCATCAAAGCCGCCGCTCTTCCAAACGCCCATCCCCTTCGGGCCGGGCGCGGCCCGAATTGCCATGGATCAGCTCGCGGCCGGCATAGACGCCGCCGACGGTTTCCAGGGCGAGGCGTTCGGCGTCGCGGCGGCGGATTTCCGCCATGGCCGCCCGGGCGGCGTCGGGATCGTCGCCGAGGGTCCGGAGCGCCTGCTCGCCAAAGGCCAGGGCCGATTCAAGGGTTTCCCGGAGCTGATACGCGACACCCGCCTGGAGGAGCGCGATGGCGTGCTCGCGGTCGCGGGCGCGGGCGAGGACGGGCACCAGGGGGAACTCGGCCTTCGCGATCGCGGCGATGCGCCGGGCGGCGTCGCGGTCGTCGATGCAGATGAGGATGGCCCGGGCCGTCGCGGCGCCCGCCGCGTGCAGGATGTCGAGGCGGGCGCCGTCGCCGTAATAGACCTTGAACCCGAAATCCTCCGCGACCCGGATGGCGGCCGGGTTGGTATCGATGATGGACAGGGAGCACCCGCGGGCGATCAGCGGCTGGCTGACGATCTGACCGAAGCGGCCGAACCCGACGATGAGGGCGCTGCCGGCGAGGTTCTCCGGAACCTCGACGCCGTCCGTGGAGGCGGTCGCTTTGGGGCCGAGGCGGTCGAAGGCGATCACCATCAGGGGGGTGACGGCCATGGACAGGATGACGGTCGCCGTCAGGATCGCGTTGGTGGGGCCGTCGATGATCCCGGCGCCCGCGGCGGCGGCGTAGAGCACGAAGGCGAACTCGCCGCCCTGCGCCATCAGGGCCGCGCGCTCCGTCGCCTCGGCGTGGCCGGCCCGCAGGAGGCGCGCGACGGCGTAGATGACGAGGCTCTTCACCACCATGTAGGCGGCGACGCCCGTGAGGATGAGGGCCCAGTTCGCCGCGATCACGGTGAGATCGAGGGACATCCCGACCCCGAGGAAGAACAGGCCGAGGAGGATGCCGCGGAACGGCTCCACATCGGCTTCGAGCTGGTGACGGAAACTCGATTCCGAGAGCAGGACCCCGGCGAGGAACGCCCCCATGGCCATGGACAGGCCGCCGAACTGCATGGCGAGGGCCGCGCCGAGCACCACCAGGAGGGCCGCCGCCGTCATCACCTCCCTGGCCTTCGCCGCCGCCAGCAGGCGGAACATCGGGTTGAGCAGCCAGCGTCCCGCCGCCACGAGGGCGGCCACGGACAGGAGGGCGAGCCCGACGGCGTAGGCCCGGTCCGCCGTGCCCGTCGCCGCCCCGCCCGGCGCGAGGAAGGCGACGACGGCGAGGAGCGGCACGATGGCGAGATCCTCCAGCAGCAGGATCGCGACGATGCGCTGGCCCTTCGGGGTCGAGAGCGACCCGCGCTCCTCGAGGAGCTGCATGACGATGGCCGTCGAGGTCAGCACGAAGCCGGTGCCGGCGACGAAGGCCACGGCGAGGGAGAACCCGAGGGCGAGGCCGACCAGGGTCAGGGCGGCGATGGAGGCCCCGACCTGCGCGAGCCCGAGGCCGAAGATCTCGCGCCGCATGCCCCAGAGCCGCGACGGCTCCATTTCGAGGCCGATGAGGAACAGGAACATCACGACGCCGAGCTCGGCCACGTGCAGGATCGCGTGCGCGTCCGTGAACAGGCCGAGGCCGAAGGGCCCGATGCACAGGCCCGCCACGAGGTAGCCGAGGACCGAGCCGAGGCCGATGCGCTTGAACAGCGGCACCGCGATCACCCCCGCCGCCAGCAGGGCGACGACCTGGACGAGGTCGCCGGCGGCGCCCGATGCGTCAGCAGCCATGGAGTCTCGACCTCGGTGAAGGGGGGATGCCCGCCGGCCGCCGCACGCTCAAGGATAGCGCACGGGCTTGGGGTCCTCGGGCAGGGGGATGAACTCGGACTCGCCCGGAACCGTGTCGAAGCGGGCCCGGCGCCAATCCTCCTTGGCCTGCTCGATGCGCTCGGGGCGCGACGAGACGAAGTTCCACCACAGGTGGCGCGGCCCGTCCATGGGCTCGCCGCCGAGCACCATGAAGCGGGCGGTCTGCGTCGCCCGCACGCTGATGCGGTCGCCCGGCCGGAAGACCAGGAGTTGGCCCGGCCCGAAGCCGTCGCCGGCGATCTCGATGGCGCCCGAGACGGTGTAGATCGCGCGCTCGTCGTAGTCGGGGTCGAGGGGCAGGACCGCTCCCGCCTCGAGGGTCACGTCGGCGTAGACCATCGGGCTCGAGGTCCGCACCGGGGATTTCGCACCGAAGGCCTCGCCGGCGATGAGCCGGACGGTCTTGCCCTCGCCGGTCAGGACCGGCAGCGCCCCGGCTTCGTAATGCTCGAAGGCTGGGGCGGCTTCCTCATCCCGGCCGCTGAGGGCGACCCAGCTCTGGAGGCCGAACAGGGTCGAGCCGGTCTCGCGCAGCGCGCTCCCCGTGCGCTCCGAATGGGTGATGCCCCGGCCGGCCGTCATCCAGTTCAATTCGCCGGGGCGGATGGACAGTTCGGTCCCGAGGCTGTCCCGGTGCATGATCTCGCCCTCGAACAGGTAGGTCACCGTGGACAGGCCGATATGCGGGTGCGGCCGCACGTCCATGCCCTGGCCGAGGAGGAATTCCGACGGGCCCATCTGGTCGAAGAAGATGAACGGGCCGACCATGCGGCATTCGGTGGAGGGCAGGGCCCTGCGCACGGCGAACGAGCCGAGGTCGCGCGAGCGCGGGATGATCAGGGTCTGGATCGCGTCGCAGGTGAAACGATCGCCCGGAATCGGATCTTCGGCACCGTGCCAGCTCATGGGGATCTCCTGTCTCTGGTGCCCGACACGACCGGACGCCGCGCGCTCCGGCGCCGGGGGGCGGGGGCGCTTGGCGCGCCCCCCGCCCGGCGCTCAGGCCTTCACGAAGGCCAGCAGGTCGGGGTTGATCACGTCGGCGTGGGTGGTGAGCATCCCGTGGGGCAGGCCCGGATAGGTCTTGAGCGTGCCGTTCTTCAGGAGGGTGACCGATTTCAGCGCCGCAGCGGCGATGGGGACGATCTGGTCGTCCTCCCCGTGCAGGATCAGGGTCGGGACGGTGATGGCCGCGAGGTCCCCGGTCTGGTCGGTCTCGGAGAACGCCTTGATGCCGTCGTAATGGGCCTGGGCGCTGCCGGTCATGCCCTGGCGCCACCAATTCTGGATCACGCCGGGCAGGGCGGTCGCGCCGTCGCGGTTGAAGCCGTAGAACGGCCCGCTCGCGACATCGAGGAAGAACTGGGCGCGGTTGGCGGCGGTGGCCGTGCGGAAGCCGTCGAACACCTCGAGCGGCAGGCCGTCCGGGTTGGCGTCCGTCTTCAGCATCAGCGGCGGCACGGCCGAGACCAGCACCGCCTTGGCGACGCGGCCGGCGGGCTCCCCGTGCCGGGCCACGTAGCGGGCGACCACGCCGCCGCCGGTGGAGTGCCCGATATGCACGGCGTTCCACAGGTCCAGGGCCTCGACCACCGCGAAGGCATCGGCGGCGTAATGATCCATGTCGTGGCCGCCATCGACCTGCGCCGAGCGGCCATGGCCGCGCCGGTCATGGGCGACGACGCGGTAGCCATGCTGGAGAAAGAACAGCATCTGCGCGTCCCAGTCGTCCGACGACAGCGGCCAGCCGTGGTGGAACACGATGGGCTGGGCGCCCTCGGGGCCCCAATCCTTGTAGAAGATGTCGGTGCCGTCCTGGGTGGTGAGGGTGGCCATGGGGATGTCCTGTCTCGAAGGAGGGGGATGTCACGGGCCGACCCACCCGCGATCCCCCGGCGACCGCCGACCCGAGCTATGGCCGCGCCGGCGCGGCCCGGCTTGCCGATTCCCGCCGCGGTTTGAAGGAAAGCGGCATTGTTCGCGCAGCCCGCCGCCGATTCTCCGGCACCCCGAAAGAACCCTCGTCAGCGCTGGCGCGTCGCCGCCAGTCCGAGCCGGTCGGCGGCGCGGACCAGGTCGGCCAGGGACCGGACCTGCATCTTCTCCATCACCCGCCGCTTGTGGACCTTGGCGGTGATCTCCGTGATCCCGAGTTCGCCGGCGATCTGCTTGTTCATCAGGCCGCCGATGGCGCACAGCATCACGTCCTGCTCCCGTGGGGTCAGGGAGTCGAGGCGGTCGGCGAGGGCGCGCCGGGCCGTGCGGGCGGACAGGGCGGCGGCGTCGGCCTCCAGCGCGCGGGTCACGGCCGCGAGGAGCACGTCCGCCAGGACGGGTTTGGTCAGGAACTCGACGGCACCGCCGCGGAGGGCCCGGACGGTCATGGGGATCGTGCCGTAGCCGGTCAGGAAGATGATCGGCACGGTGCTGCCCGCCGCCCGCAGGGCCTCCTGAACGGCAAGGCCGTTCGCGTCGGCGAGGCGCACGTCGAGGACGATGCAGTGCGGGGCGGTCCGGGCATCGCAGAGGGCGAGATCGGACGCGTCCCGGTGCCCCAGGGCCGACAGCCCGGCCGAGCGGCACAGGCGGATCAGGGCCGCGCGCAGGGTCGGATCATCGTCGACGATATGGACCGTTGCCTCGGGCATCATCCTCGCGGCCGCACACGCGTTCGTTACCGTACACGCGTGCGTACCATCGTTTCGCGCCGGCGCGAATTGTTCGCCTCCCGTTAGGGGTTTCCGGCGGAACCGAGGGCGACGGTGAGGCAGTGCTCGAACTGTTCGGCATCGAACGGCTTGGCGAGGTAGGCGAAGGCGCCCAGCGCCAAGGCCCGCGCCCGGCCGGCCTCGCTCGGATAAGCCGTCATGACGAGGACGGGGAGGGCGGGACGGCGCCGGCGAAGGATGCGCAGGAGGTCGAGGCCGGAGAGGCCCGGCATCTGGAGATCGGTGACGATTGCGGCGATCCGGAGCCCCGAGGGGTCGGCGAGCAGGGGCTCGGCGCCGTCGAACAGGGCGGGGACGTAGCCGAGGGCGCGGGTCAGCCGGCCGAGGGCGGTACGGATCGCCGGATCGTCGTCGACGATGGCGACCACGGCCCCCGCGGCGACGTCAGGCATGGGAGACCGGCAGGGTGAAGTGGAAGGCGGCCCCGCCGCCGTGCGCCGCATCGACCCAGATGTCGCCGCCATGGGCATCGATGAGGTTGCGGCAGATCGCGAGGCCCATGCCCATGCCGCCGACCTTGGTGGAGTGGAACGGCTCGAAGATCCGGGCCCGCCGCTCCGCCCCGATGCCCGGACCGGTATCGCTCACGGCGACGGCCACATGGCCGTCCCGCCGGGTGATGGCGACGGTGATGTCGCGCGGGCCCACCCCCGCCGCCATCGCCTGCGCGGCGTTGACGAGGAGGTTCACGAAGACCTGCTGCAGGCCGATGCGGTCGGCCGCGATCCGGGGGACCTCGCCGCCGGCGGCGAGGTGGACGCTCGCCCCGAGGGCCCGCAGCTCCCGTTCGACGAGGAGGTTCGCGTCACGGGCCGCCTGGAGCAGATCGACGGCGTCGAAGACCCGCGGCGCGTTGCCGAGATACGACCGGGTCCGGGCGATGACGTCGCGGGCCCGCGTCGCCGCGGCGACGATGTCGTCGAGGGCGGCCGTCGCCTCGCCGAGATCGGGCTGCGGTCGCCGGAGCCAGCGCAGGGCCGCCTGCGCATTGGCGACGATGACGGCCAGGGGCGAGTTGACCTCGTGCGCGATAGAGGCGCTGAGCGCACCGATGGTGGTGATCCGCGAGGCGCGCGCCAGCTCGGTATCGGCGAGTGCGAAATGCCGCTGCGCCTGCTTGAACGCCGTCACGTCGAGGGCCGTCACGACGATCTCGGCGAAGCCCGCGAGGTCCGAGGGCAGCATCGCGGTGAACAGCATGTCGACCTCGCTCCCGTCGGCGCGCCGCACGTGGGCCTCCGAGCGGAAGAACCGGTCGCCCCGGCCAAACGCCACGATCCACTGGACGAAGGTCTGGTCGGTGTCGGGGAGCAGGCGGTCGAGGGGCCCGAGACAGGCGGCCTTGTCGGGGGCGCCGGTCTCCTCGAGGGTGAAGGCGTTGACGTCGGTGATGAGGACTCGCGCGCGCAGGGCGCGGAGCTCGTCCGGGTGGCTCGCGAAATGGCATTCGAGGTCGGTGATCCCGGCGCGCCGGAGCGCCATGACGGCCTCGCCCACGGCGGTCCAGTCCTCGCGCCACAGGGCGATGCCGGCCCGCTCGAACAGCGTCGTCAGCCGGGCCCGGCTGGTTTCGAGGGCGCGCTCCGACCGCATGACCCGGACGGCCGCCGCGCCCACGGCGAGGCCCGCGATGCCGGCGATGAGCGGCGTCGCCGGTCCGGACGGGGTCGCCGCGGCCCAGCCCGCCGCGGCGGCGAGGATCGCGGGGGCGACCACCAGCAAAGCCACCGTGCCGGATCGTTCGAGGCGGACCCACCGCCGCTTCGGCGGCCGGGCCAGCATCCAGGCCGGCAGATCACCCGTGTCGACCGGGCCACCGTGCGGCGCGGCTTTCGCCCGGCTCGGCCACCGCGAAAACACCTGCGGCATGCTGCTCTTCCACCTCGGCCCGGCAGGGTAGCCGGCGCGGGCGCGCCGGTCTGCGATACACCTGTATAATGGCGGCCCCCGCACCCGGCTTGCACGATGCGCGCATGGATCTGCATCGGCACGGCGCGCACAAGTTCCCCCAGGCCGGGCTCCTCGCCTCCTCGGGCGGGCGCAACTGGCAGGGCGTCGCGGCCGAGCTGCGCAGCCATCCGGCCGGCGATCTGCCGGCCATCGTCCCGGCCCAGATGGAGATCACCCTGGCGACCCGGAGCAGTCCGGGCGCCCATGTGAGCCGGAAAGGCGACGGCATCCGCCAGCGCACGGCCGTCGAGGCCGGAACCATCTGGCTGTGTCCCGTCGGGGTCGGCGAGGACGACATCAACATCTCCGCGCCCCTGGCGGAGGTGCTGCACATCTATCTGCCGGCCGAGCGCTTCTCCGCCCTCGCCAGCCTCTACGGCGACGCCCGGATCCGGGCCGACGCGGTGCGCTATCTCGCCGACGTGCAGGACCCGCTGATCCGGCAGATCGGCCTGTCGATCCTGGGCGAGCTGACCCGCGAGAGCTCGGCGGGGCGGATGATGGTGGAAGCCGCCGCCCTGGCGCTCACGGCGCGGGTCGCGCAGGCCTACGGCCACGACCGCCCGGAGGCAGACGACCCGTTCTGCGGCGACCGCGACTGCCCGGAGCGCATCCGGCGGGCCATCGACTTCATCCACGACAACCTGCACCGCGACCTCGGCGTGACCGAGCTCGCCGCCATCGCCTGCCTGAGCCCGTTCCACTTCGCCCGCCTGTTCAAGCGGGTCACGGGAAAGACCCCCTGCACCTACGTCAGCGGCGCGCGGCTCGAGCGGGCGCGTCGGCTTCTGAGCGAACGCAGGATGTCCCTGGTCGAGGTGGCGCTCACATCCGGCTTCTCGAGCCAGGCCGCCTTCGGCACGGCGTTCAAGCGGGTCGTCGGCTGCACGCCCGGGGCGTACCGGCACCGCGCGCCCTGACGGGATCGCCGGGGCGCCCGCCTCCGACACGGCGGGAGAGGTCCGACCCGGCGGATGCGCAGGATCGCGACACGGCCGAGCAGGCCTGCGAAAGACCGAAGGTGCCCCGGCCCGCAGGGTTCACCCCTGCGGAGGTTCGTGCGGAGAGTCCCACCATGCAGCGCGACATCATCGTGCCCATAGCCCCGACGCCCCCGATCCGGCGGCCACCCGGCCCGCGGGGCACCGGGGCGGCCCCGGTCCGAATCGGCGGCCGGCCCTCCGGACCCGCGGGACTGCGGCCGGACGAGCGGGCCGACGGGATCGCCTTCGTGGATTGGCGGGCGACGGATTCGATGGACCGGGGCTCCCAATTCGTCCTGCCGCGCGACGGGCTGGTGCTGCAAATCCCCCTGGAACGCCGTCCGGGCCGCGTGTCCCACGCGGCACCCGAACGCATCTGCACCAGCGCGGTGACCCTGCTCGACATCCGCGCCCTGTCGGTACCCCGGGACCGCGCCGGCACCGTCCAGATCTGGCTGTCCAGCACGGTCCTGGGCGAGGTCGCCGACAGCATGGGGCTCGCCGACCTCGACCCGATGGAGGCCCTGAGACCCGTGCACGGAAGCATCCTGGTCGATCCCACCATCCACGACCTCGTGGCCAGCGCCGTCGCGACCCTCGACCGCCCGGATCGCGGGGCCGCCATCTTCCGCGTTCAGTTGGCCCGCGCCCTGGCGGCCCACCTCCTCGGCGTCCACGCCGAGTCCGGGTCCGCCGCCGCGCCCACCCGGGGCGGCCTGGCGCCGTGGCAGCTGCGGCGGGCGCAGGAGCGCATCCGCGCCGGACTCGGCGATGCACCGAACCTCCCGGCGGTGGCGGCGGAGTGCGGCCTGTCCGTGAGCCACTTCACCCGCGCGTTCCGCCGATCCGTCGGCACCTCCCCGCATGTCTGGCTGGTGCGCCAGCGCGTGGCCCGCGCCAAGGCCATGATGCGCCGGCAGGACCGGTCCCTGGCCGAGATCGCCCTGGCCTGCGGCTTTGCCGATCAGAGCCACTTCACCCGCGTCTTCGCCCGCGAGGCCGACATCAGTCCGGGCCGCTGGCGCCGGATGGCCGAGCCGGACCAGCGAATGCCCATCCGGGAAGACGCGTTCTGATGCGGGATCGTCGAAACAGGGGGACCAGCGATGCTTGAGCCCGACCCGGACGCCGGCGCGTCCGCCCTCGATCCGACCGACCCGTACCGGCGCGAGGCGCAGACGTTCCCGGTTCTCGGCCCCGACCTCGTCGCGCGCGTGGCCGCCTACGGCACCGAGGCGACGATCCCCGCCGGCGCGTTCCTGTATCGGCGCGGCGACCGCGCGGCCGACTTCGTCCTCGTCCTCGACGGCGCCGTGGAGACCTTCGACGAGGGGCCGAACGGGGAGCGCCACGTCCTGACCACCCATCAGGCCGGACAGTTCGTCGGGGAGACCAACTTCCTCAACGGGCGCGAATCCCTCGTCAGCAGTCAGGCCTGCGCCGATACGCGGCTGATCCGGATGCCCCGGGGCGAGTTCCGCCGGATGATGGCCGCCGAACCCGACATCGCCGAGATCGTGATGCGGGCCTTCATCCTGCGCCGCGTCGGGTTCATCCGGTACGGCCATGGCGGGGTGACGCTGCTGGGCTCCAGCCATTGCGCCGAGACCCTGCGCCTCCAGCGCTTCCTCACGCGCAACGGCTACCCGCTCCGCGTCGTCGCCACCGACCGCGATCCCGAGGCGGCCGGCCTGCTCCAGCGCTACGCCCTCGACGTCCACCGCCTTCCCGCCGTCATCGCGCCCGGCGGGGTCGTCCTCTCCAACCCGACGACCTGGGCGCTGGCCGACCGCCTCGGCCTGACCGAACCCATTGATGCCGCGACGGTGTTCGACCTCGCGGTGGTGGGGGCGGGCCCGGCCGGCCTCGCGGCGGCGGTCTATGCGGCGTCCGAGGGCCTCTCGACCATCGTCATCGAGCAGGAGGCGCCGGGCGGCCAGGCGGGGACGTCGTCGAAGATCGAGAACTATCTCGGGTTCCCCACGGGCATCTCCGGCCAGGCCCTCGCCGGACGGGCCCAGGTCCAGGCCCAGAAGTTCGGCGCCCGCCTCGCCATCTCGCGGGCGGCGAGCGGGCTGCACTGCGACGGCCGGCCGTACCGGATCGCCCTGGAGGACGGCGGGTCCGTGCGGGCGCGGGCCCTGGTGGTGGCCACCGGCGCCCGCTACCGCAAGCTCGACCTCGCCAACTACGATCGGTTCGAGGGCCAGGGCATCTACTACGCCGCGACGGGCATGGAGGCCCGCCTGTGCGAGCATCAGGAGGTGGTGGTCGTGGGCGGCGGCAATTCCGCCGGACAGGCCGCCATGTTCCTCTCCGGTACGGCGAGCCACGTCCATATCCTGGTCCGCGGCCCCGGCCTCGCCGCGACGATGTCGGATTACCTCGTCCGGCGGATCACGACCTCGAACCGGGTCACGGTGCATCCGTTCACGGAGGTCACGGGGCTCGACGGCGACGCCTTCCTGCGAACCGTGACCTGGCGCGACAGTCGAACCGGCCTCGCCGCGGCGCACGGCATCGGCGCCCTGTTCGTAATGATCGGGGCCGCGCCCAACACCGAGTGGCTGTCCGGCTGCCTGCCGCTGGACGCCAACGGCTTCGTCCTGACCGGGGTGGACGCCGAGGGCCGCGCCCTGCCGTCGCCGTTCGCGACGACGACGCCCGGCATCTACGCCGTCGGGGACGTCCGCTCGGGATCGGTGAAGCGCGTCGCGTCGGGCGTCGGCGAAGGCTCGGTGGTGGTGCAGACGATCCACCGGTTCCTCCATCCCGCCCTGAGCTGAGGCGCAGCCCGGATCAGCGCCCGGCCGCCGGGACGTCCGGGCGGGCGTCGGCGGTGAAACCGTCCCGGTTCGGCATCCGGACCCCCGCCAGGGTGCCGGCATCCAGCACCGCATCGTCGGGCAGGAGGCCGTTGCGGCTGAGGATGTAGGCGCTGAGGGTGTAGGTCTCGTCCGGGCCGAGGGATTGCGGCGCGTCGTAGGGCATGGTGCGGCGGATGTAGTCGAACAGGGTGGTGGCGTAGGGCCAGTAGCTGCCCACCGTCTGCACCGGCTTTGGCGTCGCCAGCGAGCCCCGCCCGCCCACGAGG
>NZ_VRUZ01000031.1:0-43758 GCF_008039485.1 Methylobacterium sp. WL69
CCGGCCGCCCCCGCCACCCTGGCCAACGACCTGCGCCCGACCTTCGTGGCGCAGAACCCCACCGACATGGTCACCTCGAAGCTCGTCGGCCTGACGATCCAGAACGGCGCCAACGAGACCATCGGCGAGATCGCCGACGTGGTCCTCGACGAGAAGAGCACGGTGAAGTCCTGGGTGGTCGGCGTCGGCGGCTTCCTCGGCATCGGCACCAAGTACGTCGCCATCGACCCGAGCGCCCTCAAGCTCGCCCGCGTCGACACCACCACCCTGAAGGCGACCATCGACACCAACAAGGACCAGCTCCGCGCCGCGCCCGAGTACATCTACCTCGGCAAGGCCAAGGCCGACGCCAAGACCGATGCCAAGACGGACGCCAAGACCGACATCAAGACCGACACGAAGCCGGCCGAGGCCAACAGGGCGCCGTAGGTTTCTCGAAGGTCGCCGTCGGAGCGACGCGCCGCATCGACCGCCCGGCCGCCCTGCGGCTCGGGCCGTCGACACGGAGCGGGACCGTCCTCACGGGGCCGAGGCGGAGATGGGATCGGAAGCCCGCGCAGCGATTGAGAAGCCCGCGCGGCGATTGAGAAGCCCGCGCAGCGCTGCGGAAAATCCGCGCGGGTCCGAGGGGAACCGATCGTCGCATGGCGGAGCGATCGGCGGCGCAAGTCCGAGGCCTGCCCCGATGGCGTGTCGGAGGCAGGCCCCCGCGAGGCCGGACCGAGTCGGCGCCCTCGCTCGGTCGGCGCCTTGGCTCAGTTGGCGCCCTTGCTGGCGTTGTTCTCCTTGCTCTTCTGCATGTGCGCCCGGCGGTTCTCCTCGAACTCGTCGACGGCCGCCTCCGTCTTCTTCGCGTCGGCCTTGGCGCTCTTCGATTCCGGCTTGGCGCCCTGGGCGTGTGAGAGCACGGGCACGAGGGCGACGCCGGCGATGACGGCGCCGGCGCACAGGAGCTTGAAGGGGTGCAACATTTTTCTATCCTCCCTGAGAGACATAAATATAATGCCTGCTTTGTCCAGCATTGCAATGGGCCGGGCGGATGATTTATCAGTCGAAGACTAGTATAATAATAACATCGTCATAACATGATCTTTCGCAAGTTTTCGGGGCGCGACCGACGACTGGAGGATGCGGAACACCGACGATGACGGGCCGTTCGCGCGCCCTGCCCGATCCCGCCGGATCGGATCGCCTCACGCGGGGATCGGCGGAAGCGGCGGCGGACGTTCGGGGCCTCGTGAAGCCGCAGCTCCGCACGACCGTCGACGCGGTGCGGGTCCGACGACGGCAGCCGGTGGGCGCGGGCGTCGTCCCGAGGGGCGCTCAGTCCCCCTGGCGGATGAAGCTGTCCGGCGTGCCGGTGCCGGCGGTCACGAAGCGGATGTCGCGGGGTTCGCGCCGGGGGGTGTCGACGGAGAGGAACACCATCGGCTCCTCCAGGATTTCCGGCACCGAGTGGACCACCCCGCGCTTGAAGAACACCAGGGTGCCGGGGCCGACCTCGATGGCGGGCTCGTCGGCGAACTTCATCAGGCAGCGGCCCGACAGGGCGTAGAGGTACTCGTCGCAGGACGCGTGGCTGTGGGGCGGCGTCGGCCGGTAGACCCGGAACACCCGGGCGCTCGCCGCCGGATCGTCGGTGAAGCGGTGATCGGCCACCATGGTGTCGGCGGTCTCGGGGAGCCGGGCGGCGTGCGCCGCGACGTCGAACACGCCGTGGGCGGTGAGGGATGCGGGGCCGTCGCTCTTGGGGGTCGGGCTGTCGCTCATTGGGGGGTCGTCCTCCGGCGGGGTCTGATTTTCGCCGGAGGATACCGGGTTTCCGGGGCGCGCCCAAGGGTCGGGGTCAAGGGTCGGGGTCGAGGGTCGAGGTCGAGGGTCGGGGTCCCGCCCACCCTCGGGGCGGCCTCAGTAATTCCACTGCAACTGCCCGCGGAACAGGTGGCCTTCCGCCCGGCCGAGGCGGCGCTCGTCGGCCTCCCGGCGCTTCATCCGAGCATACGCCAGGGTGATCTCGAGGGGCTTGATCGGCTGGAACTCGACGCCGACCTCGACCTCGTCGGTGTCGAGGCGGGGCGCGTTCGTCGCCACCTTCCAGCCGCCGCCATAGGTCTGCCAGCGGGCGTAGGGCATGAACGGGCCGACGGGGGAGTGGTCGACCCGGAACATGGCCTGGACGTAGCCGCCGCTGAGCGGCTTCTCCGCGATCATCCGGGTGACCACGTCGAATTCCGGTCCGCGGCCCCAGTTCCACTCGGCCTGGAGGCCGAACGGCTGCGGATACAGGATGGCGTGGAGGCCGACGCGGGCATCGCTGAACGCGGCCGGGCTCACGCCGCCGGTGCGGATCTCGGGCTGGAACCGGTTGCGGTAGGCCGAGCCGCCGACCTCGAGGACCTGGCCCTCGAACGCCGCGCCGAGGCCGTCGAGGGCGAACGGCCAGGTCGCCATGCCGGCCACCATGAGGTCGTCGTTGCGCTCCGTCCGGTTGATGGTCTGGCCGTTGTAGATCCCGACGCCGAAGGCGCCGTAATTGCCGAACAGCTTCTGGCCGCCCTTGGCGAGGCGGTCCCAGAGGCCCTGGACGTGGGCCGGCGTGTAGTAGGCGGTGATGCCGATGTCGCGCTCGCCCGGAATGGCGCTGTTGATGGCGTCCGAGCGGTCGAGGGTGAGGCGGTTCTGCGAGGATTGCAGGTTCTCCCAGCCGTAGGGCACCTTCTGCTGGCCGAAGCGGATCTTGGTCCGGCGCGTGTCGTCGAGGAACACGTCCGCGAAGGCGTCGCGGAGCTGGGCGTAGTTGCCCCGCGGCTCGGTGCCGGCCTGGTTGGCGACGTTCACGGCGAAATCCGGCTGGAGATAGATGAACACCCGCTCGTGGATGTCGCCCTGCAGGACGAGGCGCACCCGCCGGAAGGTGAAGTTGCCGCGCTCGGAAATGCCGCCGTCGTGGACGGAGCGCAGGCGCGACTGTCCGCTCGGCGTGGTGCCGTCCCCCGACAGGATCTCGTTGACGCGCATCTGGGTGTAGCCGCGCAGGGACAGGCGCTCGAACCAGGTTTTCGGCGTCCCGGCTGGCTTGGGGCCGTCCGCCGGGGGCTGGGGTGGCGGCAGCCACGCGTCGATCCAGGTCTCGGACCAAGTCTCGGGGCGATCGATGGCGAAGGCGGGGCGGTCCACGTGGGCGGCCCGCGTCGCCGCCGGCGGGGCGACGGCCGATTCGACGGGCCGGCCCGCCGCCGGCCGGGTGCCGGCATCGCTGCGATGCGCGACCCGGGCCGGGGCCGCCCGCACCCCGCGGCCGGATTCCGCCTGCGCCCGGATCATCGCCTTGAGTTCGTCGATCTGGCGCTGCAGCTCCGCGACGGTCTGGGCCTGCGCCGGCGACAGCGCCGCGACGCTCCATCCGAGCGCCGCCACCAAGAGGCGTTGTCTCATCTCTCATCCTTCCTGTGTCGCGGCACACCGATCCCGCCGACCTCCGCGCCGGAGGTCGAACCCATCCTGCGGATGGCCTGGATCGGCATGACGGAGGCATCGCCCAAGCAAGGCGTCGTCCCGGCAAGGCATCGCTTAAGATGAACCTGACTGCGCGGCGCAGTAGAGACCGCGAATGACGCCTCTGTGACGATAATTTTTACCCGGATCTGGGGATTATAACCGGACCTCTACGCTCACGTGTCGAGGGCGTTCGATCGACGACCGGGGCTTCACCATCGCGGCTCCCGCGCCGGAGACGCTTTCGCCCACGGCCGAACGGGTTTTCCTAGGCTTGGACTTAATCCCTGGTGGCGCGTGCGCGGAAACACCTCCAGAATGAAAGCAAGCCTCTATCTACATATTCAACAGCAACGCGCGAGACGAACCACCGGATCGCACTGAACAGGTTTTAACAAATCATGACCAAGACCCGCATTGCCGCCCTCGCCACCGCACTTGTTCTTGGCGTTGCGTCGCTCTCGCCCGCCATGTCCCAGGAGCGGACGGGCCGCTACACCGGCTTCCTGTCCCACGAGGTCGAGACGACGGGCACGGTCACCGCCCCGTCCCGCATCCCGGCCTACGGCGGCTGCCCCATGAGCTCCGCCGCCGAGGGCAACGCCAACCAGCAGAACTTCCCCGTGATGCAGTACGGCCAGACCTCGGGCGGCAACCGCTGCTGATCCGGGTTCCCGAGTTTCACCCTTCCCGGATCCGGACTCCCCAGGACACATCGATGATTCTGAAGGGCTTTTCCTACGCCATGATCGGCGCCTTCGCGGGCGGCCTGGCCTTCACCATCCTGGGCACCTCCCACGCGATGATGGGTCTCTGAGGTCCGACGGCCCGTCGGTTTCGTCCGGGGCGGGGGAGCGCAGGCTCCGCCGCCCCGACGCCGTGCGGCGAACGCCACGGCGCCGACAGCACATAAGACCAAAGTCCCATAAATAGGAATTTATGATTGACACCGCGACGCTCCCGGGGTATCAGGAGGGCACGGTCGGGAACTGCGGATGAACGGGGCGGCGGCGATGAACCTCATCCCCATCGACCCCGCCCGGAAGGCGCGGGCCGAGGCGCTGTTTCGCGAGACCCACAAGACCGCCGCCGAGATCGCGGCCGAGACGGACCTCAACGCGGCGACCCTGCGCAAGTGGTGCCGCCAGGAGGCCTGGCGCCCACCCATCGCGAAAACCGCGCCGGCGGACTGGACGGCCCCGCGCTGCGCCGCCCTGGCGCGGATCGACCGCGCCTACGGCGTCACCCGCGACGACCTCGCCGCCGTGCTCGGCCTGACCCGGCGCAGGGCCCCGGCGCTGTTCTCCGCCTGCGGCCTGCCAGCGGCACCGGACCAGGCGCCGCCCGGCCCCGCCATCCTGCGGACCCGGCTCCTGGCCCACATCGCCCGGCAGATCGCGGCCTTCGACGCGGCCCTCAAGGACGCAGCCGGGAAGGACGCGAACCCGGCCCTCGACTCGGCCCGGGTGCTGCGCGACCTCGGCGGCCTCAAGCGCCTCCTCGACGATCTCGAAGCGTCCCTCAGGAGCGAGCCCCATGCGACACGCGGTGAGAGCCAGGACGGCGACGCCGACCTCCCGGCCCTGCGCGCGCAGATCGCGCAGCGCTATGCGGCGTTCGTCGGCGAGCGGCCGGATGCCGGCCTTCCTGGCGAGCCTGCCGCCGCACCTGATCCGGGCCCTGGCCCGTGACTGGCTCCACACGGCGCGGGCCGACCAGCTGCCGCCGTGCCCGTCCCCGGCCTGCATCGAGCAACCCTGGACCACCTGGGCGGTGGTGGGCGAACGCGGCTCCGGAAAGACCCGAATGGGGGCCGAGTGGGTCCGGGCCCTGGCGCTGGGCGACCCGGCCTTCACCGCCCGGCCCGTCGGCCGCATCGCGCTCATCGGCGAGACCTTCGCGGATGTCCGCGACGTGATGATCGAAGGGCCGTCGGGGCTGCTGGCCCTGAACGGCCCGCGCCCGCGCTGGTCGCCCTCGCGAAAACGCCTCGACTGGGCCAACGGCGCCGTCGGCCTCGCCTTCTCGGCCGAGGAACCGGATTCCCTGCGCGGGCCCCAGTTCGGCGCCGCGTGGTCCGACGAGATCGCCAAGTGGCGCTACGCGGAACCCGCCTGGGACATGATCCAGTTCGGCCTGCGCCTGGGCCACGCCCCGCGCGGCCTCGTCACCACCACGCCGCGCCCGATCCCGCTCCTGCGCCGCATCCTCGCCGACCCGGCGACGGTGATCAGCCGCTCGCGCACGGCCGACAACGCCGAAAACCTCGCGCCGCGCTTCCTCGACGCCGTGGTCGGGCGCTATGCCGGCACCCGCCTCGGGCGCCAGGAACTCGACGGCGAGCTCATCGAGGACCGCGCCGACGCCCTGTGGTCCCGCGACCGCCTCGAAGCGACCCGCGTCGCGAGGCCCCCGGAGGACCTGCGCCGCATCGTCGTGGCGGTGGACCCGCCCGCCACCTCGAAGGCCGGGGCCGATGCCTGCGGGATCGTCGCCGCCGGGCTGGCTGCCTCCGGCCACGCCTACGTGCTCGCCGACGCCACCCTGGCGCGGGCGACGCCCGAGGCCTGGGCCGGGGCGGCCCTCGCCCTCTACCATCGCCTGTCCGCCGACGGCCTCGTCGTCGAGGTCAACCAGGGCGGCGAGATGGTGAGCAGCGTGCTGGCGCAGGTGGACCCCGCGGTGCCGGTGATCCCGGTGCGGGCCACCCGCGGAAAGTACCTGCGGGCCGAGCCGGTCTCGGTGCTCTACGCGCAAGGCCGCGTCCACCATGTCGGCGCCCTGCCGGCCCTGGAGGACGAGCTCTGCGATTTCGGCCCCGACGGCCTGTCGTCCGGCGCCTCGCCCGACCGCCTCGACGCCCTCGTGTGGGCGCTGACCCACCTCCTGCTGCGCGGGTCGAGCGAACCGCGCATCCGGCGGCTTTAGAAAACCGGATCGCATCGCCTGGCACGCATCCCCTCACCCTCGCTCCGGCTTTCGCCTTCGCTTGCCGCAGGCACGACGGGGTGCCTGCGGCCCTCTCCCCAGCCAAGCGGGGAGAGGGGGAGTGTGCAGATACCCATAACCTGCACATGCCCCGCATAATCTGAGTCAGAGTTACCCCTTATCGTGCCCACGGGGTTCTCGCCCGCTGGGCCGCGCCTACGCCATTCGATGTCGTCCTCAACGATACCCAGGACATCCCGTACCTGGCCGCACCGATCCTGGCTCGATGCGGCCTAGGTGCGGCAAAGGCCAACTCGTCCTTAATGAAGAACATTCAGTCGAGAACCACAAGCTGGACAAAAACGTAACGCAAAGCGGATAGCGCTACCCGGCATCCGGTACCGTCAGAGTCGAACGCCCGTCTGCACAAGCGGCCGAAGTGCCTCTCGTCCGTCGCGGTTGGCCTATCGAGCGAGAGGTTCGTTGGCAGCCATGCGCACAGGGACAGACGACCGGAAGACCAGTTCGCATCGCATCAGCGGCAGTGCGCAGCACAACGACGCCATGCGTCCATTTTTCAATTGCATCAGTGTATAACCGGTCGTCTAAACTGCCCCCGAGGCCCGGATGTACCATGCATGAATTAAATGCCGCACCTTTTATGGCAATGGCGAAAGGTATTCCTTCTGAGGCAGCGTGTTCGCCCTGACGTGGAGTTCCTGAGGCTTCGCCTGGCCTGTCGACCTGCGCCGCTTGCTCGCGCAAGCGGTGCGTAGAGCCAAGCCATGCTCGGACGTCACACGGCCGCCCACAGGGGACCACAGATTGGCTCTGCATATTGCAAACCGCTTGCGCCAATTCATTTCTTTTAGAGCGTTTCCTATCGGCTCTAGCAGTGATAGGAGTGCTTCAAAGAAATCAGGTTTAAGACAAATGAAAATTTCTACGCTCGCTAGCCCGATGGCTCGCCGCGTGCAGCGGCTCTACCGGGACGAGAATACGAAGCGTTTTCTCGATTGGATCGCCGACAATGGCTACACGGGCCGGGACGCAGACCGCCCCAGCGGCATCGACTACGATGGCAAGACAGTCTCGGAGGTCGCCGAGTTCGAAAAGTCCGAACTCGAAGAGCTGGACCTCAGCCGGGCGCAGGTCGTCTCTATCATGAAGGAGATGGCAGCCAAGAAGCTTGGCGACTTCGTACTTGGGCGCAGGGAGAGCAAATCCCGGTTCGTCTGGAGCTACGAGCCCCTAAGCGTGGCGGCGTGCGCCCAAGGGCGTGCCGCCGAGCCCGTGGCCATCATCGAAGAGGACGATATCGAGGAGGATGGCTCACCGATGGTCCAGTTCGCATCAGCTATTCCGCATCAAGGACGTTCGCATGCCAACAGCTACGCCCTGCATGTGAGGGATGGAGAGGTCACCATCGCCTTGCCTCAGGACGTATCCCGCGATGAGGCGGAGCAGGTAGCCACCTACTTGGAAGGCGTGGCGTCTCTTATCCGCTCCACCCTCATTAGAGGAAGTTCGTAGTCGATTAGGGCTTGAGTTTTGGTTAATAGACCCCATCTTAAGGACGTAGGGCGCCGCGGCGTAGGAGCTCTGCAATCGCCGAGCATCCCCGACGCCTTAAGGTCATTACATGCCGAGAACGGACACGCTTCCCCTCCTTGCCAAAGCCGAGTCCCCCACCAATTCCGCCATGCGTTTGATCCGAAAGCATGGCCTTCCCAACCATCTCCGTCCTAAGGCCATTTCATCGCTCGCGCGCTGGCTGTCGGCCCGCCTCGATTGCCGAACCAGTTGCACGACAGTAGGAACCGAAGCCGACGTTGCGGCTCGTCGCGCCAGCCGCCTCGGCGAGCCCATCGACGCCTTCCGCCTTTCGACTGATGCCTCGTATCGTGCCGGTTGGACGCTTAAGAACCTTCGGCTTGCGGACGGCCACTCGCGGTCGCATGCGGACGCTCAGGTCGTCCATATGGCCAAGAAGGTGCTCAGGGGCTTCCGGGCGGACCGCCTCGATTGGGATGGGCTCACTGACGGGCTCGCCGAACTGCGTTCCCTAATCACGATCTCCGGGCACAAGCGCGTGGCCGTCTCGCCGATTGCTGGGGCTGAGAGCTATCATGCGTGCAAGGGCAAAACCTGGACCCGGGTCATCACCGTCGACAGGCTCCGGCGCATCGGTGCGAAGCACGGCCTTTGCACCGCCGCCTCCCATTCCCGCGCCGCCGACTACGCCCGCGCCCTGCGGGATGGAAGCCTGAAGTTCTACGAGTTGGTCGGCCCCACCGGTTCGTTCCTGGCGCTCCTGAGCATTCGGGCCTCCACGCATAGTGTCGAGGAGATGCGAGGTCCGGGCAACGAGCTCGTCCAAGGCATCAACGGATCGGTGAAGAGGCTCCTCAAGGCTCTCGCCGCCAACGTTGGCGAATGCGACGACCTTCTCGGCGTCGGCTTGTCGGATGGTTTCCTGGACAGGGACCTTTCGCATCCTGACGGCACGTTCGGAGCGACACGCTTATGGCGAGACCCGGAAGGCTCGATCCTTATTGAGGAACAGGGTCGGTGGGCCGCTCTCAGGAAGCTCGACGAAGGCATCTACATCGGGCGGGGCAACTACGATGCCGACAACTTGATCGGCAGCTTGGCCAACGCCGCACTCGCGGGCTCAGCAATCGGGTGAGCATAAGTCCGGTGCCCGGGTCTGTGCTTCCCGGAGGCTGACCTGGGCACCGGCATAGCCCGCTAAGCCTCAAGAGAGGGCACACGAGATGCTGCCTTCCTCGCATCAAGTCGCCGTATGGAGAGAACCATGGCATTCAACGTCCTTGTCGGGCCCTGCGAGATCTGTGCCCGAGCGGCCGACTACGCCTATGGCACGCGCACCTGCGAGGCGTGCGAGACCGATTTCGACAAGCTCTGCATGGCCTGCTCCGAAGGCCCGTGTCCCCATTGCGGAAACGCCTTCGCCCGGACCGGTGACGTCTTCCCGCATTCGCTGTTCAAGGCCATCGAAGCAGGATCGGTCGGGGATGTCGGACGCATCCTCGCCCGCTGCTCGACTGGTCTCGGGCGCATCCACGACAAGTCCGGTCACCATCCCCTGGCCGTCGCCGCTCGCGTTGCGGACAAGGAGAAGGCCGCGGCCCTATGCGCGTTGCTCATCGGCGTCGGCATCTCGCCACATGCCAGGACGGGCGAGGCCAGAAGAACCACCCTGACTTTGATGGCCCGCTACCGTGTCTACCATCCCAAGGTCGCCGACATGCTGTCGGCATCGGTCAACGACGCCGACAGCGGAGGTCAGACAGCCCTCATGTTCGCCGTCGTCGGGCAGAGTCTGTTCGGACAGCGACGCGGTAATCTCGGTATCGCGAAACACCTCGTAGGCATGGGTGCCGACGTCGGCAAAGCCGATACGGGCGGACGGACCGCACTCGACCATGCGAGGAAAGCCAACGACACCGACCGTAATAACGATGTCATCGACTACCTGGAAAGCGTTTAGCAGACCATCTGAAAGCATGCGGGTTATCGAGGCCGGTCGTCAAGACGTGTTCTATGTTTCCAGCGAAGGGTTCCATCAATGACGCTCGACGAGATATTTGAACAGGATCAGGACGCCGGAGTACCAGACGACTTCCCAGAGCTCGTTATCGACGTTCCGATAGAGCTCTTGCGGTCGACGGGCTGCGACTTGAACGAAGGGCGGTGGACCCGCTCGGACGTGAAGGGCATCTATCAACGCATCGACCCAGAGCGATCGGAGATGAAACAGAGGCGGCATGTCCATCTCGCGAGCAAGAAGCATCTATCGGCTACGACCCAGCAGGTTTCATGGAACGACGACGGTTCCAGGCACGATAGGCATAAATTCAACGCCAAGCTCGGCCAACGTGACGATTACCGGACTGCGGCCCGTCTGGCGCTGGGTCTCGATCCGGGTACGGTCCTTGAGCAAATGACAGGTTCTAAGCCTGCGGAAAGAACTCTCCTAAACCTGTATGAAAGTTGGGCTGGCCCCCCACATCATCGCCGCGTATTCCTCACGATGAAGTAATTCTGATGGGCGGTGCGATAGGCTTGTGGACAGATCCCCCACGCGCTTGCCCATCATCGACCGAGCTGCGATCCGTCCCGCCCCAAGGAGAGTTCACCCGATGATAGTCGAGACGTCGCCCCCTTCCCGTTGACCCCGGAGTGCCGCGTCGAACGCCGTGCCTCCGCAATTTCGGAGGCTATCATGCCCAGGACCCTTCTGACCGCGGACAGCCATTTCGGGCACAAGTCCGTCCTATCCCCCCGCTTCAACAACCAGCGTCCGTTCGCATCCATCGATGCGCATGACGAGGCCCTAATTGCTGCCTGGAACGCCGTTGTTCGCCCGGACGACATCGTCTGGCACCTGGGCGATTTCGCCCACAAGTGCAGCCCGAACCACGCCGCGAGCGTATTTTCACGCCTTCGAGGAAAGAAGTTTCTCGTCCGGGGCAACCACGACCAGGGCCTCGGGGATCGGCTGCCGTGGGATGGCCCGGTGGTCGACGTGATGCGCGTCCAGGTCCAGGACCCCGGGATGGTAGCCCCCCAGCAAGTCTGGATTTCCCACTACGCCCACCGTGTCTGGCCGGGGATGCACCGCGGCCACCTCCACCTCTACGGTCACTCCCACGGCAGCCTACCCGGTAGCCGGAACAGCCTCGACGTCGGCGTCGATTGCTGGGAGTGGGCGCCGGTCAGGCTCACTGACATTCAGCAGCGGCTGGCCGAGACCTCGGCAGTTTGTCCGATGGTGCCTGATCAATCCGCCTGAGCCGGCGTATGGGGCCGATCCCGGCGGCAGGCTGACATCCCAGATGCGTCGTGAGCATCCACCAGAAACACCGGGCTTGCTCGGAACGGGATCGGACGCGACCCGTGTGCGATCCGCAGACAACCCTTTGCGATGCCAAGTCTTCGATCCATCACCGCGGTACGGCGCCAAAGCCGCGCCTCCCCCCCCGGCCGTACCCCTATCTCGGCCCAATGACCGCTTCGACCTCATCGAACGTCAGGGTCTCGTTTTTCATCAGGGCCTCCGCAAGAAGCACGACTTGCTCCCAAACCTCGTTGTATTGAAAGCGAAATTCGACCGCGTGAACAAACTCAAAGAACACGCGGGCGCCGAAGTATTCGCGGACGCCATTAGCGTCGCTACGAGCGCCTGCGTTGATGGCATCATCGTTGATGAGCTCATTGTTGTCTTTCAGATAACGTCGCTGCGCCGAAAAACCTGCCGCGCCTACGATTGCCATTTCATATGCCATCCGATGGTCGGTCGTACTGGGCGCTCCGGGATCGGTCTCAACATCGACGCCACCATGCTCGTCATCGACCTGAACAATACTGACAGAACTCGTCGGCTTAATGCGTACATAGTGAGAGCGATGCGCGAGCACCGCATGCCCGGCTTCATGATAGGCGGTCTCGATTTTGGTAGGAGGAGGCAACACTGATATCATCCTTTCCCCATGGACGGGGCCGGGGCGCGTCACGACAAGTCGGGAATGGTAGCCACGACTGGGTCCGGGATAGACACCGGCCCCGCTTCTTCCCCGGGATAGATGGGGTGGGATCGCTGCCCCGGCAGGGGCAGCTCGGTTTAAGACGACCCGAACGGTGACGGTACATCGGCCCGCACAGCCCCCTCCCACCACCAAAATGCGGCTACCTGGGCAAGCGTAGACGCTATTTCGATGATTTTTACAGAGCGGGTTTAAGGAGGTTTGTAAGAGCAGCAAACTCTTGATTCAATTTTGCGAAACAGCCAAGGTAAGCGATCTTAACGGCGAACGCGAGGGCGCGTCCTTGGCTACTTCACCTAAACCAGGAAACAACGACTCAGAACCAGTTAGCTTTTTTGTTAGGCTTACTGATAATGAATTTGAGCCAACAATTCGATCGTGGCGCTGTCCAGCGTTGGATCTTCCAGGGTCAACAGTTCAGGATGTCTATTCAAGGGGCTCTCGTATCGACAAAGAAAAATATCGGATAATTGAGAACCAATCCTATATTCGATGGGTTGCGGATGGAGAGCCACCAGAGCATATTGCCGCGCAAGTTATAGTAAATGCTGAAAATCTTTCCAATCTTGAAGTAGATAAAGACAAAGCAAAGAAAAGCGAGGCTTGGTGGAAAAACTTTGCCGTAGTCGTTCCAATAATTACTGCGTTAATCGCAGCTACAGCCTCTTGGCTGATCGCCAATCGCAGTCCATCTATTGACACGAAGGTCATTAGAGAAAATCTTGGAAAAATAGAAGTAAATATAACCAATGCCTCAAACAGCATTCCTGAGTCCTGCCCAGGCGGCAAGCATGGGCAAACTCCAGATAATGGGCCTCGAACTATAGGATTGCTTAATGATGCTCGCGCTCTTGTTGGCCAGGTAAGGGAGCAGGTAGCTAAAATGCCATAGGGCATGATGATTTTCAGGATTATTTGGCAATTGCCTGCTTCCGGATGTCCTGTGACCGGGAGCAGGCAGATCGCTCAACTAGCCAATTGGTCGAGGAGCGGATTGATCAAACGCAATGCGTTGCTGGTGTATGTGGCGCCTTGCTGAACCTCAGAAACCCACCCTGTTTTACGGGCCGGATACACGTGCTTCTGGCGGTTGCAGCCACCTGTAGCATTCGGGCTCGAAAGGTATGCCGGCAGCCTGAAAATCCGCGAAAACGTAATGGGTCGCGGATGTCGCTAGACGCTATGCGCTACGCTCGGTGTCGCTCGATCCCGATGCCTTGCCCTCGATGGCGGCGTAGCGACCGTCGCCCAGGCTCCTGAAGTAATACCCTCGACCGGCCCGCTCGGACATGTCCTTGGCCAACCGCGCCAGACCACCCTTCCAATGCTTCGCCGCCGCCTCGTGCACCCTGGTCGGCAGGCACTTCCGGATCTGCGCTGGCTTCATCGGCCCGCGCTCAAGCAGCACCCGCCTGACTTCCCACATCACGGAATCCCCGAGAGAAGACGGTGGCGACCGAACCTCGTCCACGGCAGGAGGGGCCGCTGGCGCCTCACCCGTGCGCTCCTCGGCGGGCATGAAGCGCCCGTTTATCTCGCAGATCGGCTTGCCCGCCTCGATCATCGTCCGCAGGCGATACCGGAGCCAGCCGACGGACAAGGGCATCTCCACGTCCGCGCCGCGGTTCAGCAGGCTTTCCGGCAGGGCGTACAGCAAGTCTCCCGCCGGCATCGGGCAGCGCCTGTTCAGCAACGCGAAAACCTCGGTTTCGACGGAGTGCCAGAACGCCTCCTGGGCGCCCGGAACGACCTTCTCGTCCCTCTTCTTGGACATCGACGCACGCAAGGCCGCGCCGCTCTCCCAGACCTTCCGACGGCCCAAGAGCTCGGCCTCGTCCTCGGCCAACCTTCCGACTGCCTCCGTGGCGCCGCCCTTGCGCAGCCGCTCGACCTCCGCGGTCAGCGCCTCCACCCGCGCCTCCAGCACGTCGACCAGCATCGCGGCCTCGTCCAAACCCTCCCGGATGGCGGTCCGCTCCACCTCGAAATTCGCGCGCTCGACGTCCCGGACGCGGCTCTCGTACGCCTGGAACTCGTCCAGGAGCGCCTTGCCAAAGTTCCCGAGGCGCGTCTGCAGGGCATCCGGCAAGGCCATCAGCTCGATCACCGGCTGGTAGTTCCGGGTGGATTTCCAGACCGCCAGCGCGGGACCGACGTCGCTGAACGATCCCTTCGCCAGCAACTCCTCCCGCACCCGCCGTACCGAGACCCGAACGGCGTCCTTGCCGCGTAGGGCCCGTAACCTGTCCGCGACCTCGAAGACCTCGACCCGACTGACCATGACCCGCGCCCCGACGAAGTTCGTGGCAGCATGGGGCCGAGACGTGAAGAAGCGGTCACCTCGACGACATGCCGAAGCAATCGAGGATCGTGTCCGCCGGGAGCGAGGGAAGCATTCGCTGGACACCGGAGGAGCCGACCTGGAAAATGCCACGTACGATTCCAAGTCGGAAAAAAGATGAGACCCTATCAGCCGTTGCGCGTGACCGACCTCGAACGCGTGTTCGAAGCTTCGAAGGATGACCGGGACATCCTCGATGCGCTCATGGCGGAACTGGGTCATCGCACGACGCCCAGCGCCGAAAGGCTCCGCGCGAAGGTCGGGAAGGCCCTCGCGAACCCGAAGCCCGAGCCGGGCCGACAGGGGCGACGTGGCGCCGGCGAGGAAGCCGCGGCGGGGTCGCGTTCGTCCGGTGCACGTCCATCGCCACCGCCCGAGGACGAGCCGGCGGCTTCGACGCCGCGTCCCGACAGCGGGCCGCCGCCCTGGACGAAACCGGGTCCGCGACCGATCCCTCCACCCGTGCGCGACCGCCCCGGGGACATCCTCTCGGCCTGGACGGCCTTGGAGGTGCTCTCGCCGATGACCTACCGGAAACCGGCCGACATGGCGGACGGGGACCAGCGACGCATCGCCGACATCACCCAATCCATGCCCTGGCAACCACCGGGCGAGAGGGCGAGGCCCCAGAAGCAACTGTTCTATCAGGTGGTCCTCGGCGCGATCCGCATGGACGAGGCCACGAACGCCCTATTGTCGGTCTTCGTGGACAAGAACCAGGACCGTCGCGGTGCCGCCGGCCTCGCGGCCATCGCGACCGTGACCCTCGACAAGGCCGGCGTGCCGGTGGCGGAGGGCGAGGCGACGGCCATCTCCAGCTTCGCCTGGGGCCTGCCCCTCGCCCTTCGCCGGGACCTCCTCGGGCTCGGGCGATGGCCGGAGGCCGAGACGAAGCTGAACGAAGGCCTCGACCGCCGCATCCGCCGCGTCGGCGACGACGGAAAACCGGTTCCCCTCGACGGGCGCGCAATCCGGGCCGCGTTCGATTGGCTGGTCTCGGAGATGGGCCTGCATTCGAGCCTGATCGAGCCGCCCGCCTTTGCGATGCGGGTCTACCACTACTGGATGGCGCAGGACCCGCCCGACGCCCCCCTCCTCGGCAGCTTCTACCTGGAAGACCTGGCGAGCGCCCGCCGCCAGGTCGTCGAAGGCAAGACCACGACGAACCTCCGCCGATACCTTGGCATCGACAAGCCGAAGGCCCGCAAGGACGTCCTGGCCGACGACACCGCCATCGCCGCCGCGGTGGCGCCGGCGCGGTTCCCTGTCGGCCGATGGCCCGCGGCTGGACGCCATCCCCTCGTCCTGCTCCAGCAGGGCGCCGTGAACCTCGCGATGTCCGACCTGGAAGGCGTCGACCTGTTTCCCGTCAACGGGCCGCCCGGCACCGGCAAGACCACGCTCCTTCGGGACATGGTGGCGGCGCTCGTCATTCGGCGTGCCGAGGCGATGTGCGGCTTCGACGATCCCGAGAAGGCGTTTCCCGCATCGGGGTACCGGCCGAGGATCGGCACCGCGACCGTGCCGGTCCATAAGGTCGCCCCCCGCCTGCGCGGATTTGAGATGCTGGTCGCCTCCTCGAACAACAAGGCCGTCGAGAACGTCAGCCGCGAACTGCCGGCCCTGAAGGCCATCGCCGACGACGCCACCGGCCTGCGTTACTTCAAGACGGTCGCGGACAACGTCTCGGGCGACGCCGAGGCCTGGGGCCTGATCGCCGCGGTGCTCGGGAACGCCTCGAACCGCTTCACCTTCCGGGAGACGATGTGGATCGATCCGGACAAGGGACTGCGGGCCTACCTCGCCGAGGCCGCCGGAAGTCCGCAATGGATCGAGGAGCCCGATCCCGCGGACTCCACCCGCAAGCGCAGGCGGCGCCCCGTCGTGGTCGAGCGCGAAAACCCGCCGCGCAATCGCACGGATGCGCTCAAGCGCTGGCGCGAGGCCCGCACGACCTTCACGGAGGAGGTCACCCGGGTCCGAGACTTCCTCGCCGAGATCGAGGCCGCCCGGAAGGTCGTCGGCACCCTTCCCCGATTGCGCAACGCGGTCGACGAGGCGCGTCGGGCCGCCGCCGCGGCGGATGCGGGTGCCGCCACGAGCGAACGGGAACACCGCGAGGCGACGGATGCGGCCGCCGTCGCATCGCAGGCCCGCGACCGCGCCCACCAGGCCCGGGCGGGACATGCCCCGCGTCGGCCCGGCCTGTTCGCGCGCGTCTTCCGGACGACCTCCGCCAAGGATTGGGCGACGAGCGACGCGCAACTTTCCGAAGCCCTCGACCGGGCCGACCAAGAGAAGCGCCGGACGTTCGGCGAGGCGGATCGTATCCGGCACCGGCTGCGCGAGGCCGAGGCTTCCAAGGCCTCGGCTCAGCAGGCCCTCCGGGCCGCGACCGCCGCCCGTGATACCGCCGAGGCTCGCGTGAGGCTCATGCGAACACGCTGCGGCATCGGCACAGTCGACACGGCATTCTTCGCCAGGGATCGGGACACCGTCCAGAAGGCGGCGCCATGGCTCGACACGGCCGCCCACCGCCAGCGCGACCGTGTATTTGAACTCGCCCTGGCGCTCCACAAGGCCTTCATCGACGCGGCCGCGGAGCCGATCCGCAGCAACCTGGAGAACCTGTTCAAGGCGCTCATCGGGCGGAACGCCTGGCAGCCCAAGACCACGCCGCACATGCCCGACCTCTGGGCCACCCTGTTCCTCGTGGTCCCGGTGGTGTCGACCACCTTCGCCTCGGTCACCCGCATGCTCGGCTACCTGCCGCCCGAGACGCTGGGCTGGCTCCTCGTCGACGAGGCGGGGCAGGCCGTGCCCCAGGCCGCCATCGGGGCGATCACGCGGACCCGACGCGCCGTCGTCGTCGGCGACCCCTTGCAGATCGAGCCAGTGACATCCCTGCCGACCGAGCTCTCCGAGACCATCTGCGCCGATTTCGGCATCGATCCCGACCGGTGGAACGCCCCCAAGGCCTCGGTGCAGGCGGTCGCCGACGCCTCCGCCACCTACGTCGCCGAGTTCCGCCAGACCGTCGGCTCGGTGCGGGTCGGCTTCCCGCTGCTGGTCCACCGCCGCTGCGCCGATCCGATGTTCACCCTCTCGAACCAGGTCGCCTACCAGGGTCTGATGGTCCACGCGACGCCGCGCCGGACGTCCGCCATCCGGGACGTCCTGGGGGGATCGCACTGGGTCGACGTCACCGGCGGGCGGACCGAGGACAAGTGGTCGGAGGCCGAGGGCGCCGCCGTCATCGACATGCTGCGTCGCCTGTCGGCCGCCGAAGTACCCAACGTCGATCTCTACGTGATCAGCCCGTTCCTGATCGTCGCCCAGCGCCTGCGCGAACGCATCACTGCATCAGGAGTTCTGAACCGGTGGACGACGGACTCCTATCGTTGGACCCGGGAGCGCGTCGGCACGGTCCACACCGTCCAGGGCCGCGAGGCCGACAGCGTGATCCTCGTCCTGGGGGCGCCGATGCCGACCCAGCGCGGCGCGCGCGGGTGGGCCGGCGGACCGCCCAACATCCTCAACGTCGCGGCGACCCGAGCCCAGGAAAACCTCTACGTCGTCGGCTCTCGCTCGGCCTGGTCCGATGCCGGCGTGTTCGGCCGCCTTGCCCGGAACTGGCCGGCCGCCTCGGAGATCCGTGAGCCGGCCGCGTGATCGGCCGGCAGTGGGCGCCATCCGGGCACCGACGCTCGCGTCGCCACCCGGGGGGCTCATTCTCCGGAACGAAGGCATGAGGCCGGGCGCCGCTCCCCTCCTTGATAGACTGTCGAAAACTTCGGCTCCGAGCCTCGGATGAAATTTTCATCGTCCGCATACTTGACGAACGGTTAAGCCGCGCTCATCTTGCTCAGGTCTGCGACGCAGGCACGCGAACTCCAAACCCCTGCCATCGGGCAGTGGGGCGGCTACGCGGGGCGACTGTCCTTCGGGTCATCAGCTCCGTACGCCTTGAGAAGGTTTCGACGTGTTTGTGGCCGCCTTCGGTGACGCCGGGTTCGCCCGGCAAGCGGAAGGAGGAGCGCATCGACCCTCACGGGTCCTTGGCCCTCGGTTCGACCCCCCAGTCGCGACCGAAGCCCGAAGAGCTTCGAGCCTTCGGTCGCTTTGCCAAGGATACCGATCATGTCAAAGCCCAACGAAATCCACGCCCTGCCGCGTCCTGTCGAGGCGCTTCCGGACTATGCGGCCTCATCGTCGCGCAACACCCTGGCCAGCAGGCTCACCGAAGCGACCGGCCTCTCGGAGGAAGCCGCCCGGTGCATCGGGAATACGGTCGTCGATCCCTCGTCGGTCCGTAAGACCATCGGCGAACCCAAGACCCCGAACTTCGAGCGGATCGCCGTCCCCGGCGGGACCCTGCTCGGTATCCGCACCACCGTGTGGGCACGTCGGGTCATGCCCGACCCCCGCAATCCGCGTATCCTCCCCTCGCGTCGGCACCCGTTCGCCATCGATCCCGGCACGGGTGGAGAGGACTCGAAGTTCCGGCCCGTGCCGGAGCCGCGGTCTCTCGAAGGCGTCTCTGCAACGACCGCGGAGCTCACCGTCGATATCGAGAGCCGGCACCACCTGAACTGGGCGTCCCAGCAAGCCGCCGGCTACGTCAGCTTCAACAACGACTGGTCGGAGTCCATCAAGCATCACGGGGTGATGGAGGCCGTCTGGCTGGTGGCGACCACCTACCGGCACGAAGACGGTTCCGACCCCGTGACCGTGCTGACGACCGCCGAGGGATCGTCCCGCATGACCGCGGTTCACTCGATCCTCACGGAGCGGTCCTCCGACGTTCCGTATGACGAGGCCGGCCCCAAGTTCCGCGCCCGCATCAAGCGCCTCAACGACGCCTTCGCCTCTGGACCGAGCTCGGAAGACGTCATTGCGCTTCGGTGCGAGCGGGTGCCGGCGCTCATCATCGTCGGCTTCGAGCCGTTCGCTCAGAGCTCGACGACCTTTCCGACCGCGCTTCGGTCCTTCGTGGCCCTGCGCCACGTCGATCCGCCGAGCCCCTGGGGTGACGGACCCGAGAACGAGGCCCTCGCCGACGAGGTCCTCGACGAGCTCGCCCGTCGTTCGCTCATCTCCGCGACGGAGGCGGCCTACTTCGCCGGCTCCTGCACCAAGTCCGAGGCGAAGGCCGCGCATCTGTCGGATGACCCCGCCGTGCGTGCCGCCGCTATCGTGGGGCTCCTGACGAACCAGGACGGCCGTTTCCGCGACGCGATCCGGGTCGCCGTCACCAGCCAGTCGACCCGGAAGCGGATCAACCAGCGGCTTCTCAACGACCTGGCCACCGCGTTGGTCCTTCGTGCCGTGGCAGGCGATCCTGCCAAGGTGGATCAGGCCCGGCGCTACCTGCGCCATGCCTTCGGCAAGTCCGTCCACGGCGGTGGTTGGGCGCCGACCGGTCGCAGCACCGAGCAGTTGGTGCATGACGCGATGACGGAGGTGCGTGCCTCAATCGCAGCCGGAACCGTCGACGAGACGGGTCCGGCCTCGATGGAGCTCGCCGTCCGTGCCGCCTACCCGTTGATCATCGACGGAAGGCTGAACGCCGATAGGGGGACCTCGGGCAACGATCAGCCGGATCGGCGGACTCCGGGCGAGGTCCTCGATGCGATGCGGCAATCTCCGCAGGGCATCTATCAGCTCGGACAGGCCCTCAAGGACCATTCCGAGGGGGTGGCGATCCGCGCGGTCGACGAGGACGGTGAGACCCGCCCCATGGAGGACGGCGTCGGCGATATGTCGATCAACGACATCTTCCTGCGGGGGGAATTCCCGCCTCCCGGCAAGTCGAAGGCACGTCGTCCCGGCGACACGCCGACGGACAGGTACGAGAACGCCGTCGGGGTCCTTGGCGATGCGATGCATGCCGTCCAGGCGGCGTTCGAGGCCCTGGGCCGCGTGGTCGGGGACGACGGTCGTCCTCTCGTCGAGACCAAGGGCGTCGACCAGCGTGCCTGCGGTGCCTGGCGCGAGATCCTGTCATCCGTCGAGGACGAACTCGTCCTTTGGTCTCGCACCCACAAGCGGGCCAACGGCGCGGCGGCGGTTGCACGCCAGGATGTCGACGTCGCGGACCAGGCGGACGATGACGCCGATCAGGCGTCGGATTGGGACCGCGAGGACGAGGCGGCCTGATCGGACGCGGTTTCCCTAAACCCGATTGACCGGACGAGGGTGATCTCCCGCTCGGTTCTTTCCGCCCATCGGCCCTTCGAAGGATAGGCCGGTGGGCGTTTGTTTTTCCAAGATTTGTGAATTCCAGGGCGACGGCGGCTGGCGGCAGATAACCCTCGTTTCAACCCTCACATTCACGGAATCCTTGCCGTGACGAGTGCCGGCGTGTTCGGCGGCCTTGCTTGAAGCTGGCCTTCCACCTCGGAGCTTCGTGAGCCTGCGGAGTAATCTCCGCACAGCGTGGTGTCCGGCACCCGAGTACGGGAAGGCAGGGCCGGCAAGGCGGCTGATCGTCCATCGCACGCTCGGTCTGCGTACCACCGCCTGCAGCCGTGAGGCCCTTTTGGACCGGGGTGCGGACTCATGGTGCCTTTCCGAATCCAAGGCTAAGCTCGGGGCAGAACACGGCATACGTAACGTCATCAGCTGGTTTTGTTCGGCTTACGTTCTATAATCCGGCCTCGTCACCGATCCTGCCATCGAAGCGTTCTTCTCCGACCCGGCGATCATGTCGCCGGATCGGCGTCCGCGGACCGGCGGACATCAAGAAACCGACACGACCTACGGTACCCGTACCGGCGGTGACACGAGCTTTGGGAGGCCTGGATGGCAGACGGTTTCGGCGATGTCGTCGTGGTGCTGCCCGGGTTGATCGGCTCGGTCCTGACCAAGGATGGCAACCCCCTGTGGGGCACCTCGCCCGGCGCGTTTTGGGGAACCGTCGTCGGCGAGAACCTCGAACGCCTGAAACTCACGGGCGAGGACAACGGCGACGAGGATCTCGGTGACGGCATCGTCGCATCGGGGCTGGTTCCGAACGCCGAAATCATTCCGGGTCTCTGGAAACAGTGGGGCTACTCCCGCCTCGGCACAGACCTCGTCTCGCGCCTCGGGCTGACCCGCGGCGAAAACTATTTCGAGTTCCCCTACGACTGGCGTCGGGACAACCGCGTCTCCGCACGGAAGCTGGCGAGGGTCGCCCCGCAGTGGCTCGCAAAATGGAAGGCGAGCAGCGGAAACGAGAACGCCAGGATCGTGCTCGTCTCGCATTCGATGGGCGGCCTCGTCGGCCGGTACTTCATGGAGTGCCTGGAGGGCTGGAAGATCGTCCGCACGATGGTCAGTTTCGGCACCCCCTACCGCGGCGCCGGCAACGCCTTGGACTTCCTTTGCAACGGCTTCGTCCAGAAGGTCGGCCCCCTGTCGGCCTTCGACGGCACCGAGGCCCTTCGGACCTTCGACTCGGCCTACCAGCTCCTGCCGGTCTATCCGTTCGTTGAGCATGGCGGCACCGGACTGGCCCGCATCTCGGAGATCGCCCTTCCGCATCTCGATGCCGCCCGCGTCCTCAAGGCGAAGGCGTTTCACGACGCGATGCAGGGAGCGCCGAAGTCGAACGGCGGCATCCCGGCCTATGTGGCATCGGGGATGAGCATCCGTCCGGTCGTGGGGACCAACCAGCCGACGAAGCAATCGGCGACCCTCAAGGATGGGGTCCTGATCCCCTTGCAGGCTTACGAAGGCGAGGATCTAGGGGGGGACGGAACGGTACCCAGGATCTCCGCCATCCCCATCGGCGACAATGGGGCATCCGCGGCCTATTTCGCCACGTCCCACTCCGCCCTGCAGAGCGTGCCGGCGGCCCTCGACCACCTCAGGGGTGTGATGACCGGGATCGGCATCGACCTCGACAGGTTCCGCTCCGGACATGCCGGCGGCGGACGGATCGGCCTGTCCCTGCAAGACGCCTATCCGGCCGATGAGCCCGTCCTACTGGAAGCGACGGCGTCCGAGTACACCCAGTTCCTGAGCGGCACGGTACAACGGCTCGACGCACCGGCCGAGCCGGAAGGCTTCGTTCTCCGACCGCGAGACGATACCTACCGCGTCGAGCTGGCGCTCTCGCCCGGGTTGTACCGCGCATCGGTCACCGGAAAGGGCCTGGAAGCGGTCGAAGACATCTTCCTCGTCCTCGGTCCCGGTGAACGGGCATGACGACCGACAGCTTCGGGGAATGGAACTGGGCTTGGCGCAAGGACGGCGTCAGGTACGAGGGCCGATATCTCGCCTTCGGGCTCATCGACGCCGACGGACCGCCGGTGGAGGACGAGCCCTGGTCGAGGATACGCTCCTCGATCTACACGCTCGCGCGCGAGATCTTCCGATTGGACGTGTCGCTCGCGGAAAAAGCGATCACCCTGAGCGGTAGGGTCACGAGCGAGAAGGTGAAGTCCAGCATCGCCGCCCTGTTTCGCGGCGTCTCCGAAAGCCTGCGCAACGACCTGGAGGTCACCGCGCCGTTCAAGTCGGCCAACGTTCCCTGGATCGAGACCGCAGCGGTGCTTCCGGCCGAGTCGGCGGCATCCCTCAGGCGCTTCCCCACGGTAACCCCGAACGGGGACGCGCGACCGGGCGAGGCATACCAATTCGAGGTCGATCTGGCCGCGACGCCCGACGGGGTTACCGAGGGGGGCGTCGTCGAGGTCAAGGACCTGCCGGCCGGATGGACCGAGATGCAGGTGGCCGTCGAGGCGTTCTGTGACTGGATCGTCTTCGAGACGCCCTCCGGCAACGAGGGCATCGTTACGATCCTGTCCGACGGGACGTCCCGCCCCGCGGTCTTCCGTGGCACCATCAGGCCGGATGCCGACGTGGGGAAAGCCTACAAACTCACGGTCACCTTCGATCAGGAGGGTCGGCATGCCGGTTCCGCCGTCCGGCGGATACGCATCGAGAAGGGAACGGCGACCGGGACGCCGGAGGCGGAGGTTGTGGCGCCGGCGGCCGTACGCGGCGTGGAACTCGTGCGCGACGTCCGCAGTCCCATCCTGACCATCAAGATCATCGAGGATTCGGACTCAAGAGACCTGACATGGAGCCTGAGTCCAGAGCGCGGACCGGTTCCGTTCAGAACCATGATGTTGGCCGGAAAAATCAACTTGAAGGGCGATCCGGCCGACTTCGCGCGGGAGCTCCTTCAAACCTGTCCGGACCTCCGCCCCGGTCGGGCGCACATCAGCGTCCTGAGAGGCATCGGCGAAACGATCTGGAAGGCCACCCCGCCCTGCTTCAAGGAACTCTATGCCGAGCTGCGCGAGAGGCACGGACCGCGATTTTCAATCCAGATCGTGACGAACGAACCCCACGTCCCCTGGGAGATGATGCATCCCGATGCGGAAGCGGGTTTCCCAGACGCGGACCACCTTTTCATGACGCATCCCATCGCTCGCTGGTTCGGCGGCAACGAGGGGGGTATGCGCAATGGCTTCGAGAGGGGGCGGATCGTCAGTTTCGTCCCCAGGTATCCTCCGGACAGCGCCTTGCCGGCCGCCATCGCGGAAGGCGAGCGGCTCATCTCGGAATTCGGCGCGGTCAGCGGACTGGCAACCTGCGACGGCCTCAGGGACTTTCTCAGCAAGGCCACGCCGGGCCAGCCCGTATCGATGTTGCACTTCGCCGGGCATGCCAACCCTCCGGGAGCGGGGTCGGACGGTACCAAGCAGGGCCTTCGGATGAGCGACGGATGGATGTCGCACAGGGAGGTCCATGGCGGCGTCAACCTCGGGATGGAGGACGGGACCTTCGTCATGCTGAACGCATGCTCGGTCGGCTTCGCCAATCATACCCTCGGCGTCGTTGGCGGTTGGCCGGCAAGCCTGGCGATGAGGGGTTTCGGGGGAATTCTCGCTCCCATCTGGGCCGTCCAGGACGAGCACGCATCATCCGTGGTCCACGATCACATGGCCGGATTGCTGAAGGGGCGGACGCTCGGGGAGACGATGCTCGACGCACGCGTGTGCTATCGCAATGCGTCGGCGACGCCATTCGCCTACCTCTGCCATGGCGACGTCATGGCCCGGATGTCGTGAGGAGCGCCTTCGTCAGGTAACAATGACCGCGTCCGGCGTCTCCACGAGGTTGGCCGGCTTGATCTTGGTGACGACCTCCGTGAACAGGTCGCCGCCGCCGGACTCGGGGGTCCGGATCGATACCACCAGCGAGAAGTTCACGGATCGCTCGTCACGGTTGAACCTCCGCGTATCGCCCCACCATCCCCTCACCGGCAGGATCGAGATGCCGCCCCGCTCGACGAGCTGGTGGGCCGGACCGGTCCAGATGTCGTGATGCAACGCCCCCCTATGGCGATGGAAGGATCCCAGGACCCAACCGTCGTCGTTGGTGTCGTCGACGGGCTCGCTCTCGTCGGCAAGGGTGTTCACCCTCGCCCTCGCCTGCGCGTCGTCCTCCCCGTACCGCTTCACGTCGAAACGAAGCCGGTGCGACGGGTACCGCTTCATCTGGTCCCGCGCGACCGCGTGCAGATCGGGCTCGATGAAGTACGAGAGCGTGCAACGCATCTCGACCTGGGTCCCCCCGAGGGCACGCAAGGCATCCTCGGGCCAGGGCAGCTTGAAATACTTCATTTCCTTCAGGGGCAGGCTCGATCCATCGCCGCGCCGATAGGGCTGCAACGTGTCTTCGACCATCAGGGTCAAGGCGTTCCGGGCGCTCTCGAACAGGCGGGTCTCGTACGGAACCCCCCAGCCGAACCGGCCGATCAGCATGGCGTAGGCCTCGCTCTTCGGAACGCCCGAATTCCTCGCCGCCGTTAGCTGTGCCCTCATCGCGGGTGTCCACTCCGCGGCATGGACCATGAGGGCCCGGACGGTCTCCATCCGGAGCTTCGGGTACCGGGCCAGCAACCGCCCGGCGAGGCCGGCGCAGGCCGCCGTCGCGGCGCTCGTCTCCCCCGCGAGCGCCAGCGTACTCGTCGGCGGAGGCCTGGACGTCGTGAGAACCATGTGGGTCGGCGAGGGTCGGCAGAAGACGCCATCCGCGTCGACCGTGAAGTTCCCGCCTTCCATGACGATGTCGGGCTTGTTGGCGTGAAGCTTCGCCCAGGACTGGGCCGTCCTCGAAGTGGGAGCGAGATCGCCCGCTTCGGCGACCGGCGTTTTCCTGGGCGTGGGTGCGTCCTTCAGGCTGACCGCCCCCACCGACAGCGCGTTCAGGGCCTGGGCGGGCGATTGGATGCCGAATTGCGCGTTGCGGTCGACGTAGTACGCCGCCTGATACGGTTCGTCCTTATCGTGAGGTACGTTGCCGACGGCCGCGCAGAAAAGCCGCGTCCTGTCTCCGTCGCCGTAGGCCAGCTGGTCCAGCACGCCGGACGTACTGGTCGGCAACCCGTCCTCCAACTCGCCGTCGGCGGTCTGCGCCAGGCAAAAGACCCGGATGGCCCGCTCCGCCTCGACCTCTTCGACGGCGCGCTTGATGGCATCGCGGGCCGGGACCGGAGGGGCGTCCTCGGGAGCCGTCACGATCACCGACTCAAGGCGGGTCGTCAGGCGTATGGGGTGTCCGCCCACCGGGAGCGACGCGAGATCGCCATAGAGCACGACCCCGGCCATGTTCGTGCCATGCCCGGCGTGATCCCCCGTCCCCCAGAATGGGTCGGCGGTGTACTGGCGGGACGACGGCAAGGCACCGCTGAGGAGCGGATGCCTCGCCTGGACGCCGGTATCCAGGATCGCGACGACCGGGGCGTCCTCGCCGGGCCACCGGATACGGCCGACGACCCCCTTGAGCGTCTCGGTCATGTCCTCGGGCTGGAAATGCTGGTCGTCGGACGCGAACGTCGAAGCGCTCCGGAGTCCCACCACCGCGCCCGTGGCACGTACGACCTCGTGGATCTGGGCTGGCGTGGCGATCAGGCCGCGCACGACGGTATCGATGAATTTCGAGGACCGGCCATACCGCCGCAACCCGAACTCCCTGATCGCCCGCTTGAACGCCTCCTGGAAATCGATGCGCGTCCACACCTCCCAGGCATGATCCCCGCGTGCCCTCGGATAGCGATCCGGCCGGTCGGTCCACAGGTCGAGCAAGGTCGTCGGACGGATGCCGGCGGCGCTCTCGAAAAGCTTGAAGCGCCGCGGCCTGCCCGGGGCTTCCTGATCCTCGTCCTGCGCGTTCGACAGGTCCGTTTCCGAAGGGACCCATGCGCCGTAAGTTTCGAGATCGCGCCTGAAGGTTTCGAGCGTCTTGGGCGTCGTGAAGAAGGTGGCGTGATCGGTCTCGGGACCACGCTCGGGATCGACCGATTGCCCCCTGTGAACGTTCAGCAGGGCGAACCCCTGGCCTGATCGACCCTGTCCGACTCGCAGGGCGATCTCGGGCCTGGATTCCACCGTGATCGGCATTCCACGCTTGTTCGCGGGCAAGCCGAAATACTTCTGCGCCGAACGGTACTCGTCCATGAGCGCGACGGCTCGCTCCAGGCCATCCAGGAGCTTGCCGGCATGGGCGGCCCTGTTGTCGACCAGAGGGACGTTCTTTTCCGACCCGCCTCCCGATGCGCCGCGGAACGCCTCGGAGGCGACGCCGAGGCCCCTGACGTGGATATGGCGATAGGGGGTACGCTCGGCCATGTGCACCCACGGTCGGATGGGACGTTCGCCCGTCGGCGACCGCTCGCTGCATTACGTAAATACTACTCTACGTGGATGCTAGCCCGATCAGCCAGCGCCTGGCAGACGATGTCGGTGGTGAGCGTGGACGCGTTGTCGAGAACCGCATCGCGAGCTGCATCGGCCGCGGCGGAGACGATGTCGGCCTGGCTCAACCCGGTCGTACATTCGTCGATCCGGGTCCAATCGAGGTCGGAAACCGCAAAGCTCCGAAGGTGATTGACCAGGACCCGTCGCGCCTCGTCGGTCGAGGGCTTCGCGTAGACGAACGCCGCATCGAACCGACGGAAGATCGCCGTATCCAGGAGGGACCTGAGGTTCGTGGCGGCGATGACGACGCTCCCGGAATTGTCCTCCTCAAGGAACATCAGGAAGGAATTGAGCATCCGGCGCGCCTCGCCGATGTCATTCTCCGATGCCCGCCGTGCGGCCAGGGCGTCGACCTCGTCGAACAGGTATACGCCCCTCGTCGCACGCATCGCGTCGAAGACGAGCCTCAGCTTCGCGGCGGTCTCGCCCATGAACTTCGTGATGATGCCGTCGAGCATCACCGTGAACAGAGGCAGGCCGAGCTCTCCGGCGATGGCCGCCGCCGTCATGCTCTTCCCCGTGCCCGGAGGCCCGGAGAACAGGAACTTGCGCCGCGGCGAGAGATCCATCGCCTTCAGGGCCTCGGCTTCATCGTGCTCGCGCACCAGACGGCGCAGGCGACGCTGAAGGTCGCCCCCCACGACGAGGTCCGACAGGCGGACCTCCGGGTAGGTGACCCGCATCAGCCCGGCCAGCTCGCCCCGTGCGGCAGCGATCGGGGTCGGGGGGGTCGAGGCCTTCGGCTGGAGCTTTGCCCGCTGGACGGCCGCCGTGATCTCCTCGGCGACCTTCGTCTTCCCGGAGCGGGCCGCCTCGCCCGCGATGTGTTCCGCGATGGACAGGAAATGGACGCTGTCGCCGGCGGCATGGCTTCGGATCATCGCCAGGACGTTTCGGGAGCTCGTCATCGGCCATCCTCGGCATTCGCTGCTCGGCGGACCGCCACGAGCGCCCTTTCGAGATCCGGAACCATCTTACGAAATTCAAGCAATAAAAGCAACGCGCGGTCGAGCGAGTCGTCGCCCGCCTCCCGTGCCTTGGGGGGCACGTCTCGCATGCCGGAAACCCCGTTCTCAAGCAGCATCTCGACGCGCCTTGAGAGATCCCCCGAAAAGCCCCCCGCCCTCACGGACCTGAGCAGGTTGGAAGGGCTGGTTCCGAGAGCGCGCGCAATGGCGGCACGGCTCAGCCCGGCATCCGCACGCGCACCTTCGAGGCGCTCACAGAGCTCTTGGGCAACACGACGCGGAGGGCGACCGACCATGTTGCCTAAATAGCCTAAATTGCCTTTGCGTCAATCTGGTGCGCCACACGAGGCAGCCCGAACGTCCACGAGGCAGCCCGAACTTCGTTGAGTGTGCCCCCCTGGGACAGGGCACCTGCGACTTTCGAATGCCACACGTCATCCGCCAACGGCCCGAGGCCTGTTCGGGTATGGCGCAGGGGCCGCATGGATCCCCGGTTTTCACCGCCCGGGATGCCTTTTGGGGCAACCAATCTCACCCTTCGGTACTTGATAATCCGAAATCGTTCATAGTACGTTCCTGCCGTTGGCCGAGGCGGGTACTGCTTTCGGCCATCCATCGGACACTTAGCCAGAGGAGGACGAGTTCATGCACGCCAGCCGCCTCCTCATATCCGTGACGTGCGCCCCCTTCACGGGCGGCCCTTCGCTTCTCCCCTTCTCCGTCGACGAGGCCTGACCGGCGCCACTGCGCCCGCCCGCCTCCGTCACGAGGCGAACGTCATGTCAGACCCTTCGAATACCTCCCATCGACACCTGCCCCCCTACGCGCCTTTCGAGGACGCGCCGCAGGTCGTCACTGTCGACACCCAGCTCGGCGAGGTGATCCGGCGCCTGTTCCAGATGCGCGCGCTGGGTGAGGGCGCGTTCTCCCGCGCGATCCAGGCCGTCCTCGTGACCCTGGGTCGGTCCGCGCTTGAGGAAGCCGAGCTTCAGGCGGCGGTGCCCGCCATGCGTGCCGCACCGGACGCATCCGGCGTTCGCGTCACGCCCCGGGGCCTGCGCCGACGGCACGACCCCTCCGATCCGAGCGACCGATCCGCATGACCCATCGCCAGGCGCGACTCGCGATGCCGCCGCGAAAACCTTCGCCCGCATCCGACCGACCCCCACCCTTTCGATCCACTCCACGAGGCCGGGCCATCGCGTGAACGCGACAGGCCGCCTCGCCCGGGAGGCCGTCATGTCGCAATTCCCCAAGTCCGGTTCCAAGGCCGCCAAGGCCGCCACCAAGTCCATGGCCTCCACGAAGGCGATGCCTGACCTGAAGTCCTTGCCCGTCCCGAAGGGGCGGAAGACACGAGCCGAAAGCCTCGACGATTTCCTCAACGACCTACCGGACGACCGAGCGCCCATCGACAGGATGGAGTCCGAGATCCGGAGTTCCCGCTTCACCCTGGCCCGGCACGCCCTGAACGAGGCGATGACGAGCGCCCAGCACGTCCGGATGCTGCGCTTCGGCGGGGCCGGCGTGGTCATCGAGGTCCCGTCGCCCGACTGGATCCCCGCGATGCGCATGGCGGCCGAGAAGGTGTGTTCCTGGCATCACGTCTTCTGTCGGGCCGGCGTCTCGAAGTCGTCCGAGAACCCGAGCGTGGGCAACACAGAAGTGGCCGATTTCCTCGGCGCCGGCGGCCGCGTCCTCGGGATCTCGCAGTCACCGGCGCAGTACCTGCCCTCCGCGCTGGTCGCTGCCGCCGACGTGCGCATCAGGATCGGCACGCCGTCCAACGACACCATCCGCAAGACGATCCTGACCCTGACCGGTCACAAGGCCAGGCGCATGCCGCCCGACATCGCGCGCGGGCTCGCGTTCGACGTGATCGCCGCCTCCATCCGCAAGGGAACCCTGGCCTCAAGCTGCGTCCGGCGCCTCGTGGCCGCCTCCAAGGCCAACGCCGCCATCGATCCGAACCTCGCGGACGTGCCGGTGCTGTCCGAAATCCACGGATACGGGGCAGCAGGAGAGTATGCCCAGAGGCTCGCCTACGAATTTTCGGAATGGAAGGCTGGCAGGACTGAGTGGAGCTCTCTTGAAAGATCAGTTCTACTTGCGGTCGAACCAGGTACTGGCAAGACTACTCTAGTGAGAAGTATCGCCAAGACGCTAGAAATCCCAATTATCAGCACATCTGTTGCACTATGGTTCTCGCAGACGAATGGCTACCTGAACGAGGTCATCAAGGAGATCAATAGGGTCTTCACGATGGCAGCCCAGATGGCACCGGTTTTGATCTTCGTAGATGAGATGGATGGAATTCCATCTAGAGCGTCGCTAGGATCAAGGAACAGAGACTATTGGGTTCCGCTCATCAACCATTGTCTTACTACATTCGAAGGTGCAATCTCCGGAAATACAGACATGATCATCCTGATCGGGGCCAGCAATTATCCTGACCTGATCGATCCCGCACTTTTGAGGCCAGGTCGGCTTGGACGGGTTATCACCGTCGAGAAGCCCGATGCCGACGGGCTTGCCGGCATCATTCGTCAGCACCTGGGGCCGGACGTCCTCGACGGCGCCGACCTGTCGGTGCCGGCCAGCATCGGCGTGGGCGCCACCGGGGCCGAGGCCACCGCCTGGGTCGCGGGAGCCCGACGCAGGGCTCGGGACGCCGGCCGTCCGATGCGGCTCGACGACCTTGTCCGCGAGATCGCACCGCCCGACCCGAGGTCCCCCGAGGAGGCGCTTTCCTGCGCCCGCCACGAATGCGGGCATGGCCTTGCCGTGACCCTGATGGGTCCTGGCGAGGTCGTCAGCCTGAGCAACGTCATGGCCAACGGGTTGGGCGGGCTCACCCGCACGACCATGCCGAAGTTCACGACGCTGACGCGGACGTCCATCGAGGCCTACGTCACCACCGTTCTCGCCGGAAGGGCCACGGACGAGGCGTTCGGAGAGGCGAACTCCGGTTCGGGCGGCGCCTACGCCAGCGATCTCGGCCTAGCGACCGGCATGCTCGCCTCCATGCATCTCAGCATGGGCCTAGGCGGCTCGCTCCTGCACCGGGCCTCAGATGCGGAGGCCAGGGAATGCCTGCGCCACGACCCCGAAATGCGCCGTCGCGTCGAGGCTGACCTGAATGTTTTGTACCTTCGCGCGAGGGAATTCGTCGACGAGAACAGGGACCTGATCGACGTTCTGGCGCAGAAGCTGGTCGTGTCCCGCATCATGTCGGGCGACCAGATGCGGGCCTTGATCACACAATACCGCCCGAGAGCGCCCCTCGTCGCAATCCCGGAAGTGCATCATCGGTGACACGAAGAGCTTCGGCGGGAGCGGGGCAAACCCTCGCGATACCGGCGCCCATCACCGGATCCCTTCGGCTTACCGAGGAGCCTCCCGGAACCCGACGCCCGCCACTACCGGGCCAGTCCCCGTACGAACCGAGATGCCCGTGCCCCTCCGTCCTTCGATATCGAAACCCGGGCCGCACATGAGCGGAACACCGCTTCCCCATCGCAATACGGCAGTCTGATTGGCGAAACCGTCGACAGACTGCCCTCTCAGAAGCAATCCGATGACCGACGATACCTTCGACGACCGCATGTCCCCCTACGATGTCCATCGCATGGACCCGCCATCCGAAGCGGGACCCGCCCACCCGGTCGAGGGGCACGCGACCCGATCCCGGCAGGCCGGCATGACCGAGGCCGATCTCGATGCCATGCTCTCCGACGCCGTTGTCGGGCTCATGAATGTTCGGCGCGCCCTCGATCCGATCAGCTTCGAGGCCCTCGTGGGAGCGGTGGCGGTCGAGATCGAGATGGGAATGGACCTCGCCCGCGAGCGGGCCCTGGAGGCCACCCATCGGCGCCGACGGGACGGAAACGTCGTGTGGCTGGGACGTCCCGGGCGCGACCGTGAAGGCGATTGATCGCATGTCGAAACCGAACGTCTCCATGATGCGTGACTTCAGCGGATCTTCGGTGACACCGCGATAACCAATTCTTGAGCCTGCCGGTAAAGCTCGCCGTTTCGATTGGATCCAGATCAAGGACCATGAGACAACATCATCATGACCTACTTACCGCAGATATCGGCCGCCTTTGTGCGGGCCAATCAGACCGGCGCCATAGCCTAAGGTCCTGCGGATCCGCGGCCGCGCGTACCGGTCGCCCCTGAGCCCCCACATCGAGACGAAGGCCTCCGGCATCGAGCCGACGTAGGGCCTTCATGCGTCCGCCACTCCCGATCACGGCATCATGCGCCCGACCGGAAACCGACCTTTGGCGTCGGTCCTGGAAGAGCATGCCCGCGGGTCCGCGATCATCGCGACCTTCCCATCGCCCACCCATCCAATCCCCCGACCGGAGCTCCGTCATGACCTTCAAACGCCTCGCCATAACCGGCGCCGGATGCGCCGCACGACATGGAATTCCCGTGTCGCGCGCTGCCCCGTCCGGCCCCACGGGAATGCCGCCCGTCCCGCGCGCTCCCGTCCCACCACGCCGAATGTTTCGCCCGTCGAGCCGCATGCAGACGGGCCCCCCGTGGGAGGCCGACCATGGCCACGATTACCAGAGCGCCCCTCGTCGTTCGCCTCAACGACCGCGGCGAGAACGACAGCAACAGCCGCCTCGCCCACCATGGCTGGTTCTACTATTGGCGAGCTGAAGGAATACTCAGCTACCGGGGTAGTCTCGCCTATGATTTCCTGCATCTTGCCGCGGCTCATCCGGCGGTAAGGGAAATCAACCAGCGGGCCGAACCAATCGAATGGTATAACGGTCGGGAATGGGAAACATACCGCGCGCGGTACGAGATCGTGCTGGTCACCACCCTTCCCGGTGTCTTCCGGTACGTCGACGTCGAGGTGCTTACCAGTGCCGACCTCCGGAAGGATCGCGACAAGTACAGGCACATCCGGCGCGAGTACCGCGAGGCGGGACGACACTTCCTGGTCTTCACGGAGAAGACGATCCTCGTACTGCCGCGGCTGACGAACGCCATGCTCGTCCTGTGCCAGGCCGGCGAGGGTCTCGTCTCCGAGCATGATCTCGAACGGGTGCGGAGCGTCGGTGACGAATACGTAAGCCTGACCCTTAACGCCCTGGTTGCGTCCGGCGTGCTCCCATACGACCGGGCCTACGCTGCAGCACTCAACCTGGTCGCCCGCGGCGAACTCTTTTTCCGGACCTCGGAGGAGTTCAACGGTGACACCAAGCTCTTCGGGAGGGGATAACCATGGATACGCTGGACCTCTCCCGTCACGAGCCCGTCGAAACCCATGACGATGTCTACCTGCGCCCGGGCGACGCCATCGAACTCCTTGGCAAGGTCTTCGTCGTGGAGAGCCGATGCCTGAAGCCCCGCGGATACGTATTCAGCGAGCCGAACACGCTTCACGTCGAGCACCCCATCGCATCGAAGGACATCAAGTCCTGGCATGCTGTCGGCAAGCTGAACTTCATCTCCAAGGACGAGCACGGCCTGCCCATTGGCGTACGGGAAAACCTCCGGCGCTCGTTGAGAGCCTTCACCCTGACGGAGCGGAAGGAGATCGTCCGGCGCCTACGCTATTGCCAGGGTTTCGATGACCTGGGCCCGGGCTTCTCCCGCTCTGAGACCTCCCTGCAACCGGTCTGCGACCGCATCGCGGCCGGACGGGACGACACGGGTCCGCATGACTGGAACACGGTCTATCGCTGGTGGAAGATCTGGGCCCGGGCCGGGCGCGATCCGCGGGCCCTGGCCTCGAACGCCGCCAAGCGCGGCAATCGAAAGCGCAAGCTGGAGGATTACCAGCTCAAGGCAATGAACGACGCCATCGAGAGCGACTTCCTCCGCCAACATCGACCGAATGCGACCACCGCCCACAAGGCTTGCATCGCCAACATCGTGAGGTACCTGGGCGGGCGCGACAAGGCACTTGAAGTCGTTGCCGCGATGGCGGGAAACAAGCCCCCGGCCAAGCGCTCGCCGTTCCCGTCGATCAAGGCGTTCCGCGCCGAATGCTTCCGACAGTCGCGTACCGTCCATCTTCACAGGCGCCACGGATCGGACAGGGCCCGGCAGGAGATGTTCCCCGTCGGAACCGGCCCCGAGGTCAAGTTTCCCTTCCAGCGGGTCGAGGCCGACTTCAAGTACCTGCGGTTGTTCGTTGTCGACGAGGACAAGAAGCTGCCGCTCGGGACCCCGTACCTGATGGCGGCCATCGATTGCTATTCGGGATGCATCGCGGGCTGGGACGTAAGCTTCGACCCGCCCTCCTACGTCTCGGCCGCGCGGACGCTCAAGCATCTCATCGGCTTCAAGGACATGACCGAGTTCGCAAAGGGCAAGGACGGGGAGCCCATCGTCAGGAACGCCTACCCGCTCAACGGCGTCCCGGCGCAGTTCGTCCTCGACAACGATCAGGTCTTCCACTCCAGGAGTTTCGTCCACTCGGCGCGGGCCCTGGGATGCAGCATCAACTACATCCCGCCCTCGCAGTCATGGAAGAAGGGACGCATCGAGCGCTTCTGGGGAACCGTTCAGCAGAGCTTCCTCGATATGTTCCCCGGCAAGGTGTTCCGATACGGCGACGATGTCGGGCGTGATTACAAGCCCGAGGACGACGCAATCGTCACCCTGTCCGAGTTGAGGCTCTTCATTACGAAGGCCATCGTGGACGTATACCATCAGGACATCGACCCGAGGACGCAGAAGCGGCGCATCGACCTCTGGACCGAGGGAGCGGCGGTCCGGCCACCGCGCCGCGTGCGGGCCCACGACGACCTTGTCGAACTTGTCGGCGCCTACGAGACGCGCAAGGCCGAACGCCGGGGGCTTCGGTTGTTCGGACTCCGATACAATAGCAGCGACCTCGCGAGCTACAGGGACGATTTTAGGACCGATCCCCGGGTCGAGGTCCGCTACGATCCCCAGGACATCGGCTCGGTCACGCTGATCGATCACGAGAAGGGCCTCGCCCTTCGGGTCCCCTGCACGCAACCCGCCTACGCCGCGGGGCTCTCGCTTCATCAGCACAAGGTGATCCAACGCCGTGCCAAGGACGGGAGCCCGGAGGGACGCATCCGCATGGGGACGCTCCTCATGGCCAAGGCCGAGCTGTTCGAGCTCGGGGAGGCGATGCTCAAGGTCCGGAAGGGACGGCGGAGGATGACCAAGGTCGCCCAGTTCCTCGGGAGAGGGCGCGAGGTGATCGACATGCTGTCCCGGACCCGCGAGGACCCCAAGGAGAGCGCGAACCCCATCGACCTGTCCGGGGACGTCGACGACGAGCCCGAGGACGACATCGAGGACGACGAGGACCACTCGGCCGGATCGGTCCGCAAGCCCCCGCGCAAGACCGGGGACGCCGGTCGGCCGAAGAGGGAGCCGAAGTCCCCGAAGGTAGGGAAGGCGGCTGTCCCGGACCTGTCGGAAGGCACACCGGCGCCCAGGGTCACCAAGACTGTTCAAACCGAGGCGCCAGGGGCGTCGACGGTGCCGACCGTACGAAAGATGAAGGTGCTCGACGATGATTGACGCCAAGACCCTGGCCGGACCCGACGGCCTTTATCCCGACGACATCGCCGAGATCCTGGCCAATGCCGATCCAGTCAAGAAAAAGATGCTCAGGCGCATCGGGCGTGCCGTCGTCGACCACGACCGCCACGTCAGGGGGACGAAGTGGCTGGAGGACATGTTCTCGGAGCATGGGACCGGCCTGGAGTCGGCGGCGGGGCTTTTCTACGGAGAGCCGGGTGTGGGGAAGAGCACCGTTCTCCGAAAGTTCTCCGCGGGGCGAGCCGGCCCCTTCGAGACCCCCGGCGGTAGCAGGCGGCCGGTCCTTTTGGTTGAGATCCCGGCGAACCCGAACGAGATCACCCTGTTCGACAGCTTCCTGAGAGCACTCGGCGCAGAGCACCTCTGCGAGGGGAAGGGCGATGACAGGAAACTGTCGGTGGTGAAGCAACTCAAGCTTCAGCATGTACAGATGATCGTCATGGATGAGTTCACGCATCTGATCGAGGACAGGACGGAAAATTTCACGAAGAAGGCAATTCGTCACCTTAAGGAGATGCTGAACCAGGGGACGTGCCAAATTGTTTTTGCGGGCACAACGGATCTCATCAAGATCCATGAGTTCTATGGGCAGATGGGGCGTCGCGACGTCGGCGACTTCATCATGACAAAGTTCGACTGGAACGATGCGGACGATCAGGTTGAGTGGTGCGAATTGCTCGCGGTGATCGCCGAGGTCCTCGGCATTCCGCCCTCGCCGAAGCTCGACGACCCCACTCGCGCGAAGAAGCTTCACAGGGCTACCGACGGCAATATCGACAATCTGATGAAGCTGCTCTTCCGTGCGACTGCCATCGCCTACGACGACGGGGAACCGGCCCTGACGGACCAGGTGTTCGCGGAAGCGTTCGAGTTCAGGCGCCGAGCCAGCACGAAAGAGAACCCGTTCGGGCTTCCGAAGAGACGTCGTCGCAAGCTCACGCTATCCGAGGCTCCGGCGGCACCGGAGAACGAGTTCAGCGGCCTGCGCAAGGGCGCCAGGAAGCCGAACGACAGCTTCTCGAAGAAGTGACGGCGATGCTTCAGTTCGGACCCCTTCCCGGAAGGGTCGAGCATCAGCCCGACGAGCCCGCCTACGCGCTTCTGATCCGTACGCTGGAACTCAACGGCTCGCGCAGCATGATCGGGAAGACCCTCGACAGGGTCACGGGTGACAGAGATCGGGCGCTTTCGCAGTTGAATCCGGCCGAGGTCGCACGGATCTGCAAGGCGGATGCACATGCGGTCGAGTATGCGACGCCCGTGTTGGGCTCGACGACCGCCAGGCTCATGGGGCAGACGCTTTCCGCCGAGCACGTCACTTTCAGGAAGCGGCGCTGGTGTCCGAAGTGCCTCGCCGAGCATGCCTACCATCGTGTCTGGTGGGATATCCCGCCAGTGACGTCCTGTCCCGATCATGGGATCGAGCTGACGGCGTCCTGCGGCTGCAAGGGCCGGTCGTTGAATTGGCGGAGCAGCCCGCTGCGGTCCTGCCGCAATGGGCACCTGCTCGAAGACATCGTTTGCAATGAGGCCCATCCCGATGTCCTCGCCCTCGATACCTATGTCGTCGGCAGGCTTCGTGGCGACGGCAAGTCCGAGCCGCTTCTCGACGGCTTGACGTTGGGGGAGGTCCTCACGATCTGCGAACGCCTCGGCAAGGCATCCCGGAACGAGGACGCGCGCATCTTCGAGGTCCGCCGTGATTACGACGCCGGACTCCTCCATGCGGAGGGGTGCCGCATTCTACTCGGGCTTCCGGGTTCCCTCGACGAACTGCTCGAACGCATCAGGGTCGGCAGCCAAAAGAGGTCCGGCAAGGCTACGCTCAGGGAGACCTATGGCTATCTCTACAAGTTCGTCAGGAGCTTGCCTGAACACGCGGCCGGCGACGCCCTGAAGGCCGCGCTGGCTGCCCACGCCTTGCGGCACCTTCCCGTCAAGGCCGGAACCCGTCTCGACGGGCGCACTTCCCACGTCACCGACACCATTGCCTCGACCGTGGCCGCGGACGCGCTCGGAATGCGGCACGAGCGGTTCATGGACCTTCTCGCCCGGCTTGGTATCCGGGGCGAGAAGCGTTCCCAGTCCTACGACGTGGCCCTGTCGGATTTCGAGGCGCTCCAAACCCGGCTCAAGGGCTCCATGACCTTGAAGCAGGTCAGCGTCTGCCTTGGACTGACTACGCTGGAGGTGGCCGAGCTCGCCCTTGCCGGCAAGATCGACGTCGTCGCCTCCGGGCAAGGTATTGCGGGCTGGATCTTCCCGGCCAACGCCGTCCCGGATCTTCTCGACGGGCTTCGAGCAATCGCAGGGGAGCCGGATAGCGACCCCACCGAACTCGCTTCCATGCTCATTGCCGCCGGTCGTCTCGGAGCGTCGGTCTCCGAGGTACTGACGCTGGTGCTCGCTCGTGCCGTCGCCGTCACCGAATGCGCATCCGACCGCCAGGGCATCCACCCGTTCCAGGTCGATCCGGAGTCTCTCGCCCGTCTGCTCCCGGACCGGGCGAACGCCGGGGTCACGTTCACCGTCGCCGCACGCGAGCTCGGACTGACGATGTCGGCCATGGAAGCCGTCATGGCGGCCTCCCTTCTGGAGACCCGGGTCGTCGATGGTTCCGTGCGCGTTCCCGTCTCGGAGCTCGCTCGTTTCCGCCAGACCTGGGCGCAGATGCCTGAACTACGGACGGCCATGGGCGTCGCGACCTGGCTCCCGGTGTCCACGACCCTTGCGGCGGCCGGCGTTCGCTCCCCGCTGGCGGAATGCCGGCTTCGGGATCGGATCTTTCCACGGGATGCCGCGATGGTAGCGTGCGCCCGGGCGGCCGGCACAGGTGTTGAGACACAGGAGACCGGGGTGGAACGCGGGGCCCTCGGCGAGGCACTGGGCCTGCACACCGTGATGATCAGGCAACTGATCGAGGCCGGGCTGATCTCGATGAGGGAAGGCTGTAGGTTCGGCAGCGTCTCCCGAGAGGAGGTCGAGCGCTTCAGGGATGCGTACGTGAGTCTCGCCGCCTTGACCGAAGACTTCGGATACGCCAGCGCGCGAAAGGTCCTGTCGGACCTCGGCGAGGCCGACGTCGTGGCCGTCTGCAGCAAGCCGGCGTTCTTCACCTACCTGTTCCCGAGGCGCGAGGCGTTCGAAGCGCTGCGTAACAAGGCGCAGACGGACAAGTCGGCTGCGCTCGACCAGCTCCCGGATCAGCCGACGGTCTTGATTGCCGAGGCGGCCGAACGTCTGGGCACGGGCAAGCACATGACCCAACAACTCGTCGCGCACGGGCTGTTGCCGGCGCAGCGGAAGGGGGGGCGCTTTCTGGTGCCCGTAGCGGGCATCGACGGCTTCATGCGCAAGTACGTTCTTGCGAACGAGGTTGGACGTCTCGTCGGTCGGACGAAGGACGGAGGCGTCGGGGGGGCCGTGACACGCGTCCTGATCAACCAGGGCGTCCGGCCGGTCTGTGCGCGCCCCGAGTTCGTGAATTACGTCTTCGACCGAGAAGAGATCATGACGGCTATCAAGCGGCTGGATTTGTAGGATAATCGTATTCGTCGGGTTTAATGACGCTTACGAGGCGCTCTTTATGTTCTGTCGGCGCCAAATAAGGACTATCCTGGGCATTTATGGTCGGCCTCGGGTCAGACGGGGTCCGCGCCGAGATTGACGGGATGTGCATCCCTACCTGCGGAGCCCTGCCGGTCCGCCGTCAGTCTCGTTACCCCCGGCCTGGGCACGGCGACATGGTCGCAAACAGAGGCATCCAGTGCGAGGGTGACGACTTGCCCGGATCAGGGTCCGTAAACCGGTGTGAAATTGCGCGCGATGCGACTCTGAGGGTAACGGATATCGAGTAGCGCTATCCGGCATTCGTTACAAAAATCCACATGGTCTCGGATGGCAGGCTCTCATGTCGTCGCAAGGCCCGGACCGGCAACGTATTCCCCTTTCGATCTGAAACCGTTCGCCATCGAGCTCGGGCAGTCACTCGTGATCGTGAGTCAATTTATCGGGTTAAACAGGAACCCGACAGACATTTTATGAGTGCAGGCTGTTGCACCATATGGGTAGCGGCCAAGTGAAAGAACCAAGCAATTACAGTGATAAGCATCACAAGTTATGGGTATCTGCACACGCGACCCTGCTGGGATTCCCCGTGACGGAGGCCGAGGCCATGCCGGATGCCGGCGCCGGCAGCCTGTCCCTTGCCTTCGGCGACTTCCGCCGCGGCTACCTCGTCGTCGACCGCGCCGGCCTGCGGGTCCTGCGCGACCCCTACTCGGCGAAACCCTACGTGCTGTTCTACACCACGAAGCGCGTCGGCGGCGGGGTGCAGGACTTCGATGCGATCAAGCTGTTGAAGTTCGCCTGAGCCCCGTGTGCCCCCGGTCCTGGACGGGCCGGGGGCATCGTCCGACGCGTCGCGGCATGGCCAGGGCTCCCTGTTGCTTTCATGAGACGGACTCGGACAACCCTGGCGTGCTTCGGTTCCGGCTGGAGCCGAAGCCTTCCCCGCACGTCCGCATCGCTTCAAAAATAACCTCACGTTGTCCTGAGGCGTTGCACATGAACTTTGACGGGGCCGAGACTGCGAAGGCCGAAATTTTCCTCGAGGCGTTCGGCTTCAGCGCGATCGCATCGCCGGCCTCGGCCGATGACGCAGCGGGTCCGGTTTTCCTCCCGCTTCCCGACACGGCCCCCTACGACCGGATTCTCGAAGCCCGAATGCGTAAGAGGATCACGGCCGAGGAGGGCATCGCCATCGGGACTCTCGGCCAGGACGGCCACAACAGGAATCCCGACGCTCTGAAGCTCGGTATCTTCATCCAGCACGAACGCCTGCGGTCCCACCCCATCGTCGAGAAGGCGCTCGGTATCGCCCGCGGCGAGGCACGGATCATCTTCACCGGACCGATCCGAACCCGTGAGGCCGTGAACGGCAATCGCTGCCGTCCCCTCAAGATCGGAGGCTCCGTCGGCCACCATCGCGTGACGGCCGGCACCCTGGGGTGCTTCTGCCGCAGCCGCACGGGCGGCGGCATCGGCGTCCTGTCCAACAATCACATCCTGGCCGACACCAACAAGGGCAGTCCGGGCGACATCATCCTGCAACCCGGCCACAGCGACGGCGGCCGACTGAGCGAGCGGACGAGCCATATCGGCACACTTGACCGGCATGTGACGATCAACAACGGGCCGGGGACGACCAATGTCGTCGATTGCGCATTTGCCTCTCTGTTGAATCTCATCGAGTACAACGCCCACGAAGTCTGCGATCCCCTCGACCCCACGCGCCGATGGGCGATCGGTGCCCTCGAAACACAGGTCGTTCCCGGAGATGCGGTCCGGAAGGTCGGTCGGACCACCGGATTCACGGCAGGCCGGATCAAGGCGACGCGCGTGAACAACGTCGTCGTTCAGATGAGCTTCGACACGGGCTGGACCATCGCGCGCTTCGACAACCAGATTTCCATCGAAGGCTCCGGCAAACCGTTCTCGGAACGGGGCGACAGCGGCGCCGTGATATTCACCTCGGACGGCCGGCCATTTGGCTTGCTCTTCGCAGGAACGGATGGAACGCGGGGGACCGCCGCCGCTCTGACCTATGCGAATCGACTCGACAGCGTGCTTGCTGCGTTGGACATCGAGATCTACACTTCGGCGTGAAGGTGATCGCAATGACCAGTCGACGTGAAAGACTGCTCGCATCCGAGCCGGCGGCTCAAGCTGCCAAGGACGCCTTCGCGTCCATCTATGTCTCCGGCCGCGACGACCGCGCCGTTGGCCTTGGGCTCAACGGAAACGGCAATGATTGGGCCGTGAAGGTCTTCGTCCACTCGGCCGCCGCAGCGCGGGAGATCCCCGATCACTTCGGAAATTTCGAGGTGGATGTGGAGGTCACGGGACCTGCGACGCCGCGATAGCGTCGCGGCCCGCTTTTCACAGGATGCGGATCTGGGCGGGCCCTACCGCCGCCCCGGCCGCGCCATCCACTCCGTGCGGCCGCCGCGCGCTTCGCCCCCCTGCATCCGCCCCATCTCGGCGGCGCGCGAAGAGATCCAGCCCGTGTGCTCGGCCGTGGGGGTGACGGCGGTGAAGCCGCCGCAGGCCGTGCGGGCGCGCTTGTCCTGGCGCATGGCGCCGCTCGACCAGCTCACCACGCCGACGATCTGGTAGCCGCCGGGGCCGCCGCGCAGGATCGGGCCGCCGGAATCCCCCAGGCACGCCCCCGCCCCCGCCGTCTCGGCGAGGCGGCGGCGGTCGGTCACCACGGTGACGCGGTTGGCGACCTGGAGCGAGCCGATGGAGACGAGCTGGGCCTGGCGCAGGGTGCGGGCGGTGTTGCGCCGGTTCTCGGCCACCACGCCGAAGCCCGCGATCTCGACGGCGTCGCCGGTGTTGATGCCGCCACCGCGCGGGTCGAGGGGCTGGAAGTCGCCGCCGAGGGGCTCGGCCAGCTTGATCAGGGCGAGATCGATGCCCGGCTGATCCTCCGGCGTGGTGCCGGGGACGAAGTCGGGGTGCATGGACGCCGCCAGGGCGTTGATGCGGCGCGAGCGGAAGGCGCGGTCCACCACCACGACGCTGTAGCCGGCCTGGTGCATCACGCAATGGGCCGCCGTGAGCACGAGGTCGGCGGCGATGAGGGTGCCCGAGCAGATCTCGCCCTGGGTGCTCTCGATGCGCACCACGGAGGCGCGCAGGCCGTTGGGATCGCGCGAGACCGCGCCGTTGATCACCGCGAGGGCGGGGGCGGGCAGGAGCGCGACCAGGGTCGCGACGGCAACCGCGGGCAGGGCTTTCTTGCGGAGGGCGGTCGAATGAAGGGCCGTCTGGCGGAACGCGGTCGGCATCGTGTCTCTCCCGCGTCCCGGCCCCGTCGAGGGGCGTTCCGGACGGCACTGGTGGAAACCTATCCGAAGGGAATGGCCCGGCCAAGCTCCGGGTTCCGCTGGGACACGTCCGACCCTCACGGCCGGTCCCAGCGGGCGGCGAGGCCCCAGCCGGCCAGGGTCGCGTCGATCCAGGCGCGCTGCGGCCCGAGCAGGACGCCCTGGGTGAGGCCGCCGCAGGCCCCGCCGACCCAGGCCGCCACGGCGACGACGCCGGTCTCGCCCGTCACCGGTCCGCCGGAATCACCCTGGCAGGCACCGGAGCCCTTTGCGCCGCGCAGCCAGACGAGGATGCGGCTCGGCCCGTAGGGCTCGACCACGGGCACGCCGGCCCGCCGGTAGGTGCCGGTGCTGCGCGGGTCCCCCGGTTTCGCCACGCCGTAGCCGGAGACGGTCAGGGCCTCGCCGGCGCGCGGCATCGCCGCGCTCAGGATGGCGGGCGCGAACGGTGCCGGGAGGGGTGCCGCGAGGCGCACCAGGGCGAGGTCGATGGAGCGGCGGCGCCCGGCGACGGCGCCGGCATCGTAGCCGGGATGCACCGACGTGGCGGCGGGCTCGGCCAGGACCGGAGCCCCGGCGGCGTCCTTGTAGTGGACCCGGTGGACGAGGCGCGGCGCGAGGCAATGCCCGGCCGTGAGCACGGCGCCCGGCGCCACCACCACGCCGGTGCACACGCCGCCGTTCGAGGACAGCACCATCACGGCCCCGGACGCGTCGGGCGCCGGATCGCCGCCCACCACCGCGTGCGCCGGGCCGGCGACGCCCATGAGCACGGCGAAAAGCCCGACCGTCCGCGCCATCGGCGACCCATCCTGTCTTGAGGAGACCATTGATGATTCCGATACGCGTCGCGGGCCCCACCGTCGAGCCGGTGGGCCTCGGGGAGATGCGCGCCTACCTGCGCCTCGATTCCGATGCGGGCGGGGCCGAGGACGCCCTCATCGGCGGCCTCCTGGCCGCGGCCCGCGCCGGCATCGAGGCCGCGACCCGGCGCATCCTGGCGCCCGGCCGCTACCGGATCATGCTCACGGCTTGGCCCACCGACGGGGTCCTCCCCCTGCCGCTCAGCCCCCTCGTCGCCGTGGAGCGGGCCGGCCTCGTCGATGCGCAGGGGGCGGTGACCGATCTCCCCGCCGGCCTCGTGCGCCTCGGCCCGGACCCGGTGGAGGCGCCGGACCTGCGCATCGATCCCGGTGCGCCCCCCCTCGATGCCCGCGCCGCCCTCGTGGAGGTCAGCGCCGGATACGGCGGCGA